>NZ_JBXUOW010000032.1:0-65334 GCF_057196645.1 Micromonospora sp. ATLC16 | reverse complement strand
CGCCCCACCCCCGCCCGCCCCACCCCCCCCCGCCCCCCCCCCCCCCCCGCCCCGCCCCCGCGGCCGCCGCCCCGGGACCGGACGGCTTCACCGGGCTCCGGTGAGGAAGCGAGCAGACCCATGTACTTCACCGACCGGGGCATTGAGGAACTGGTCGAGCGGCGCGGCGACGAGCAGGTCAGCCTGGAGTGGCTGGGCGCGCGGCTGCGCGACTTCGTCGACCTGAACCCGGAGTTCGAGACCCCGATCGAACGGCTCGCCACCTGGCTGGCCCGACTCGACGACGAAGACGACGACTGATCGCCGCGCCAGCACCCCCGAGTGGTCTGGGTGGGCGAGTCCGAGGACACACGTGGACACGACCCTGATCTTGTAGCGTGGGTGCCGTGGCCAAGAGCGTTTACCTAACCAGTGTCGGCTCGGGCGGGGGGAAGTCGACAATCGCCCTCGGCCTCGCCGAGTTGCTGTCCCGGCAGGTCGGCGGGATCGGCGTGTTCCGTCCACTAGTCGCGCAGGATCACCCCGACCCGATCCTGACCCTGCTCAGCGAGCGTTACCGGGTGGGCCTACCGGTGGCGGACCTGAACGGCACCACGTACGCCGAGGCCACCGCCCTGGTCGCCGACGGTCGCCGGGAGGAACTGATCTCCCGGATCGTCGAGCGTTACCGGGAGGTGGAGCGGCGGTTCGCGGCCATGGTCGTGGTGGGCAGTGACTTCGCCGCCGCCGGTGACACCGCCGGCCCACGCGAGCTGGCCTTCAACGCCCGGCTGGCCACGGAGTTCGGCAGCGTCGTGGTGCCGGTGGTCGACGGCTACGGGCAGCGGCCGTCGGCGATCGCCGCCGCCGCCCGAGGCGCCTACCACGACCTCGCGGACCTCGGCGCGACCGTGCTCGCGGTGCTGGCCAACCGGGTTCCGGAGGCGATGTCGCTGCCCCGGCTACCGGTCCCCGCGTACGCCATCCCGGAGGTACCGAGCGTCTCCGCACCGACGGTGGCGGAGGTGGCGGGCGCGTTGGGCGCCACGCTGCTGGCCGGCGACGAGACCGCGCTCGCCCGCGACGTGCTCGACTACGTCGTCGGTGCGGCGCACGTGCCGACCCTGCTGGAACACCTCACCGAGGGCGCGCTGCTGATCATGCCCGGTGATCGGGACGATCTGCTGGTGGCGGCGAGCGCCGCGCACGTGGCCGGGCAGGTGTCGCTGGCCGGGTTGGTGCTCACTCTCGGGGTGCCGCCCGACCCCCGGGCGATGCGTCTGGTGGAGGCACTGAACGCCCGGCTCGCGGTGCTCTCGGTGACCAGCGACAGCTACCACACGGTGGCCGCGTCGAGCCGGATCGAAGGTCGGCCCAGCGCCGGGAACCCCCGCAAGGTGGAGGCCGCGCTCGGCGCCTTCGAGGCACATGTCGACACCGTCGAGCTGGCCGGCCGGCTCCGGGTCAGCCGGTCCGCGCGGGTCACCCCGTTGATGTTCGAGTACGACCTGATCGACCGGGCCCGGGCCAGACGGCGGCACCTGGTGCTGCCGGAGGGGACCGAGGAGCGGATTCTGCGCGCCGCCGAGATCCTGCTGCGCCGGGGAGTCGCCGACCTGACCCTGCTGGGCCGGTCGGAGGAGGTCGCCCGGCGTGCCCGGGAGCTGGGGTTGGACATCGGCGAGGCCCGGGTGGTGGACCCGGCGAGCAGCCCGTGGCGCGACGAGTTCGCCGAGGCGTACGCGAAGCTGCGCGCCCACCGGGGAGTCACCGCCGAGCTGGCGCACGACATCGTCGCCCAGCCGAACTACTTCGGCACCATGATGGTGTGGGCGGGCCACGCCGACGGCATGGTCTCCGGCGCCACGCACACCACGGCGGCGACCATCCGGCCGGCCTTCGAGATCGTCAGGAACATGCCGGAGGTCTCCGTCGCGTCCAGCGTCTTCTTCATGCTGCTCGCCGACCGGGTGCTGGTCTACGGCGACTGCGCGGTCAACCGCGACCCGGACGCCGCCCAGCTCGCCGACATCGCCATCTCCTCGGCGGACACGGCGGCCCGGTTCGGCATCGAGCCCCGGGTGGCGATGCTGTCGTACTCGACCGGGAGTTCGGGCGCGGGCGAGGACGTGGAGAAGGTCGCGGCGGCCACCGAGTTGGTCCGGCAACGCCGACCCGAACTGGCCGTCGAGGGTCCGATCCAGTACGACGCGGCCATCGACCCGGCCGTCGCCGCCACCAAGCTGCCCGGCAGCGCGGTCGCCGGCCGGGCGACGGTCTTCATCTTTCCCGACCTGAACACCGGCAACAACACGTACAAGGCGGTGCAGCGCTCGGCGGGGGCGGTGGCCGTCGGGCCGGTCATGCAGGGCCTACGCCGGCCGGTCAACGATCTCTCCAGGGGGGCCACCGTGCCGGACATCGTCAACACCGTGGCGATCACCGCCATCCAGGCCGCCGCGCTCGCCGAGGTGCAGCCGTGAGCAAGGTGCTGGTGCTCAACAGCGGCTCATCGTCGATCAAGTACCGGCTGTACGACGGCGACCGCGTGCTGGACAAGGGCACCGTGGAGCGGATCGGTGAGCCTGGCGGTGGGCCGAGCGACCACACCGGCGCGATCCGGCAGATCCTGGACGGGCTGGACCTGACCGGCCTCGCCGCGGTGGGGCACCGGGTGGTGCACGGTGGCCAGCGGTTCACCGCACCGACGCTTGTCGACGCCGAGGTGCTGGCCGCCATCACCGACCTGGTGCCGCTGGCGCCTCTGCACAACCCGGCGAACCTCGCCGGCATCGAGGTGGCCCGCCAGGCCCTGCCCGAGGTGCCGCAGGTAGCCGTCTTCGACACCGCGTTCCATCACACGCTGCCCGACTCCGCCGCCACCTACGCGATCGACCGCGAGGTCGCCCAGCGGTACGACATTCGGCGGTACGGCTTCCACGGCACCTCCCACGCGTACGTCTCCCGGCGCACGGCGGAGCTGCTGGACCGCCCGTACGAGGAGATCAACACGATCACGCTGCACCTGGGCAACGGCGCCAGCGCCTGTGCGGTGGCCGGCGGACGAAGCGTCGCCACCTCGATGGGCATGTCGCCGTTGGAGGGACTGGTGATGGGCACCCGCAGTGGCGACCTCGATCCGACGATCGTGTTCCACCTGCGCCGCGAGGGTGGCCTGGGCGTCGACGAGATCGACGACCTGCTTAACCACCGCAGCGGCCTGCTCGGGCTGAGCGGGGTCAACGACATGCGCGAGCTGCTCGCCCAGCGGGCGGCCGGCGACGCTGCCGCAGCGCTCGCCTTCGACGTCTACTGTCGCCGGATAACCGGCTACGTGGGGGCGTACTACGCGCTGCTCACCCGGGTGGACGCGGTCACCTTCACCGCCGGCGTCGGCGAGCACGCGGCGCCGGTACGCGCGGCGGCGCTGGCCGGACTGGACCGGCTCGGCATCACGGTCGACCCGGACCGCAACGCGGGCAGCGGCGACCGGCTCATCTCACCGGACGGGGCGGAGGTCGCCGTCTGCGTCATCGGTACCGACGAGGAGCGGGAGATCGCCCGCGCCGCCCGGGCCGTGGTCGGGGGCGGCAGCTGACGACGGTCCGGTCAGCCGAAGGCGAGCCAGGTGGCGAGGGCGAGCAGCACCGCGGCGACGACGGCCGCCCCGATGATCAGACCGGTTTTTGACGCCGCCTCCGCCGGGACGGCCTCCGGGTTGGCGAAGGCGCGGAACGCCTCGGTGTTGCCGCTCGGGTCGGTGTACTTCTCAGCCATGCCGGGAACCTTAGCGAAACCTGTCCAGCCGGCGTGCCCGGTGCGCCCGTACGCGCCGGGCACGGTGCGGGCACAATCGGAGTCATGTCGCGTCGTGCCGCCTCCGCTCTGGCAGCCACCGCTCTGCTCGCCAGCACCCTGGCAGGCTGCTCCACCAACCGCGAGCCCACCGAGCGGGCGGATGCCCCCGCCCCGCAGGCCACCGCCTCCGTCGCGCCGACGGTTTCCCCGGCGGTGCCCGCCGGCAGCGCCCCGGAGGGCACCTTCGCGCTCGGCGTACGGCAGCTGAAGCTGAACCGCGACGGTGACCGACCGCTGCCGTTGACCGTCTGGTTCCCGGCGGCCGGCCGGCCCGGTGGGCAGCCGGCCAGGGGTGTCGCCGCTGCGGACGGGAAGTTCCCAGTGATCATGTTCAGCCACGGCCTGGGCGGCCGTCCCGACGACTACGAGTCGCTGCTGACCCGGTGGGCCTCGGCCGGTTTCGTGGTGGCCGCGCCGACCTTCCCCAAGACCTCCCGTGGTGGCGGCGAGAACAACGTGCTCGACGTGCTCAATCAGCCAGCTGACGTTTCGTACGCGCTGACCCGATTGCTCGCCCTCGACGCCCGGGACGGTGATCCGCTACGCGGGCGGCTGGCCACCGACCGGGTGGCCGCCGCCGGCCACTCCGCAGGTGCGGTGACCACCATCGGGCTGTTCACCGCCGGCCGCGACGAGCGGCTGGCCGCCGGAGTCGTCTTCGCCGGCACGGCCCTCGGCGTGGGCAGCGCGTTCGCCGGTGCCGCCGCGCCGCAGTTGTTCGTGCACGGCCAGGCCGACGAGGTGGTGCAGTACACCGCCGGCAAGGCCGTGTACGACAAGGTGCCGTGGCCGAAGGCGATGCTGAGCCTGCCCGACGGCGACCACGGCCGGGCCCTGCTGCGCGACGGGGGGGCCGCGCTGCGGGTGGTCGCCGACACCACGACCGAGTTCCTGCGTTGGACGCTCTACGGCGACGCCGACGCGAAGGAGCGCATTCCCGCCGCCGCCTCCCGCGACGACGTCGCCATCCTCGACGACAACCTCTAACCCACGCGCACCACCGGATCGAGGCCGCGACATCAGGGATGTCGCGGCCTCAGCACCCCCGCGCGGCCGGCAACATCAGGGGACGGTGTGCGGATCTTGTTGGGCCGGGGATGACTCAGGCGGTGTGGTCGACGACCACCTTGCCGAAGACGTCACCCGAGTGCAGCCGGGCGAACGCGTCGCCGACGCGGCTGAACGGCACCACGCTGTCGATCACCGGACGCACCCCCCGATCGGCGCAGAACGTCAGCAGGGCGGCCAGTTCGTCCGGCGTGCCCATCGAGGTGCCCAGGATCTCCAGCTGCATGGCGAAGACCCGGCGCAGGTTGACAGTCGGCTCGTGGCCGGCGGTCGCGCCGGAAACCACGATCCGGGCGCCCAGGGCGGCCGACTTCAGCGAGTGGTCGAAGGTGGCCGCACCGACCGTCTCGATCACCAGGTCGACCCGCTCGGGCAGCCGCGCGCCCGGCTCCACGGCGGTCGCGCCCAGCTCGGCGATGCGCTCGCGCTTGGCGGCGTCGCGGCTGGTCGCGTACACCCGCTTGCCCAGCGCGGCGGCCAGCGCGACGGCCGCGGTGGCCACGCCGCCCCCGGCGCCCTGGACCAGGACCGCGTCGGCGTCGGCGACCCGGCCCTTGGTGGTGAGCATCCGCCAGGCCGTCAGCCAGGCCGTCGGCAGGCACGCGGCGTCGGTCGCCGCCAGCCCCGCCGGCAGCGGCAGCAGATTCGATCGGGGTACGGCCACCCGCTCCGCCAGCGTCCCGGGGAAGTGCTCGGAGAGGATGGACATCCCGCGCGGGTCGCCAGGTGTCGGTACGACGGGGTATACGACCACCTCGTTGCCGTCCGGGTCCACCCCGGCCGCGTCGCAGCCGAGGGTCATCGGCAACTGCTCGGCGCGCAGCCCGACACCGCGGAGCGACCACAGGTCGTGGTGGTTGAGCGAACTGGCCGTGACGCGCACCGTCACCCAATCGTCGTCGGGCAGGCTCGGCTCGGGCTGATCACCGACGGTGAGCGCGGCGAGCGGGTCGGCATCGTCGAAACGGGAGGCGAAGGCGGCACGCATGATCCGCACCGTAACAAGCTGAGCGCGCGTTAAGAAGGGCCCTGCCCACGTGTGACGCGTGGACAGGGCCCCTTCTTGACGGCTCAGGCGCGGGCCACTCCGTCCCGGCGGGCCGCCTCGGCGACCGCGTCGGCCACCGCCGGCGCCACCCGTGGGTCGAGCGGAGAGGGCACGATGGCCTCGGATGTGAGCGTCTCGGCCACCACGGAGGCGATCGCGTCGGCCGCGGCGACCTTCATGGCGTCGGTGATCCGGCTGGCTCGGGCATCGAGCGCACCCCGGAACACGCCCGGGAAGGCCAACACGTTGTTGATCTGGTTCGGGTAGTCACTGCGGCCGGTGGCGACCACCGCGACGTGTCGGGCGGCCACCTCCGGGTCCACCTCCGGGGTGGGGTTGGCCAGCGCGAACACGATGCCACCCGGGGCCATGCCGGCGACCGCCCGTTCGGGGATCCGACCGCCGGAGACCCCGATCAGCACGTCGGCGTCGCGCAGCGCCTCAGCGATGTCGCCCTGCCGGCCGTCGGCGTTGGTCAGCTCGGCGAGTTCGGCCTTCGTCCCGGTGAGGCCGGCGCGCTGCCGGCAGATGACGCCCCGGGAGTCGCAGACCACCACTCGCTCCGGGTCCACGCCGCCGGCCACCAGCATCCTGGTCACCGCCACGCCGGCCGCTCCCGCACCGCTGACGGCCACCCGCAGGTCGCCGAGCTTGCGATTGAGCAGCGTCGCCGCATTGCGCAACGCGGCCAGTACGACGATCGCGGTGCCGTGCTGGTCGTCGTGGAAGACGGGGATGTCCAACGCCTCGTCGAGCCGCCGCTCCACCTCGAAGCACCGCGGGGCGCTGATGTCCTCCAGGTTGATGCCGCCGAACGACGGCGCGAGCGCGGTGACCACCGCGACGATCTCGTCGACGTCCTGGGTGGCCAGGCAGACCGGTACCGCGTCGACTCCGCCGAACTGCTTGAACAGCACGGCCTTGCCCTCCATCACCGGCAGCGCGGCACTCGGGCCGATGTTCCCGAGACCGAGTACGGCCGAGCCGTCGGTGACGACCGCGACGGCGCGCGAGGCCCAGGTGTAGTCGTGGGCGAGGGACGGTTCGGCGGCGATCGCCTCGCAGATCCGGGCTACACCCGGGGTGTACGCGAGAGAGAGATCGTCCCGGCTGGTCAGCGGCACGGTCGAGACGACGGCCATCTTGCCGCCCCGGTGCAGTTGGAAGACGGGATCAGCAGGGTCCACGGTGGACGAAGACATGGTGACTCCAGAAAGATCGAGCAACTGGGCCGGCCGGTCGGACGCACGGTGAGGCGAGCGAGCGGCGGCGGTGCGGGGGGTCACCCGGGCACTTCCGAGCATAGTCACGCCCGGGGCCCGGTATGTGAGCAGGTTCATAACGGTCGCGGCGGCACCCGGCCGGGCCGGGGCCAGTACCGGGCAACCACCCGACCCTGCACGTCCGCCACGCCGTAGCTGCGGGAGTCGTCGGTGACCAGCCCGTTGTCCCCGGACAGCCACCAGCCGCCGTCGACGGGGTGGATCGCCCGTTTGACCACCAGCAGGTCCGGTCGAGTGCGGAAGACCGCGATCACCACGTCGCCGGGACGGGTTGCCCGGCCGCCCCGCCGCACCAGCACCGCGTCGCCGTGACGCAGCGTGGGCGCCATGGAGGGCCCGGTCACCAGCACGGCCGACAGCGGCCAGCGCAGCCGAGTGGTGGGCACGGGTTTCACCTCCAGCCCCCTCGGGGACCATCGTCCAGGAGTAATGTCGTCATGGATCATCGCAAACTTCCCATGGAGGATCCCGATGCGACTTCCACGCATCCTTGCGCCCCGCGTGAGCGCCAGCGCCCACTGCGACCTGCCCTGCGGCGTCTACGACCCCGCGCAGGCCCGCATCGAGGCCGAGTCGGTGAAAATGATCTGCGAGAAGTACCAGGCCAACACCGACCCGGAGTTCCGCACCCGGGCCATCCTGATCAAGGAGCAGCGGGCCGAACTGGTCAAGCACCACCTCTGGGTGCTGTGGACCGACTACTTCAAGCCCCCGCACTTCGAGAAGTACCCGCACCTGCACCAGCTGTTCAACGAGGCCACCAAGCTGGCCGGCGCCGCGGGCGCCAAGGGTGCCACGGACCCGACCAAGGCGGACGAGCTGCTTCAGAAGATCGACGAGATCTCCAAGATCTTCTGGGAGACCAAGCAGGCGTGAAGGCGCCCGCGTACCGCACCTGAAGCTGGTTCATCACGTCGGCGGTCGGGTTCCCGTCCGGGCGATCCCGTCCGGTGCGGCTCACCCGCGCCGCCAAGGCGCCGCACTGACCGTCATCAACCGCGTGGCGGCCCGAGCGGGTAGAGTCCCCGACCGGGGGGATGAGTGGTGACTCAACTGACCGGCCAGCCAACGACCGATGACGACATCGTGCACCTCACCGTGCCCGCGGACGGCGGATACCTGAGCGTGCTCCGCACCGCCACCGCCGGCCTCGCGGCCCGTCTCCAGTTCGCCCTGGACGAGATCGAGGATCTGCGCATCGCGGTCGACGAGGCGTGCGCGATGCTGCTCGCCATCACCGCCGCAGATGCCGAACTGGACTGCCGCTTCTCGGTCACCGAGGACGCACTGACCGTCGAGGTGACCGTGCCGACGATGCCCGGCGCCCGACTACCCGCGGAGTCGTCGTTCGCCTGGAAGGTGCTCACCGCGCTGACCACCTCGGCGGGGGCTCGAGCGAGCGACGGCCGGGCGACCATCTCGCTGCTCACCCGACGCGCCTCCGGCTGGTGACCGGCCGCCCGGATCAGGTCACTCGAAGCCCAGAGCACGGGTGGTCGGCGGGCTCACCAGCAACCAGGTGACCCCGACGCCGAGCGCGACCAGTGGCACACCGAGCCAGCCGAGCCCACCCTGGATCATGAACCACCCGATCGGCAGCAGCATGAGCTGAAGCACGATGGCCGGCGCGCGGGCACCGGCCCGCCGTCGGAGCAGGGCGCTGCCCAGCGCCCAGAGGGCGACCGCGGCACCGATGGCGAAGGCCGTCACCAGCAGCGCCGACGTCAGGTGAGTGGTGGCGGCGGTCAGATCCGCGAAGATCAGCCAGGCGGCGACCAGCCCGACTGCGACCGCCTGACCGCGCAGCAGCCGGACCGCCCAACGGAGCGTGACGGGGGTCGGGTCGGAGTCGATGGTCACGCGGGTCACGATACCGGTGACGGCTCGGAGTACAGTGCCGCCCATGCGGGCCGTCCTGCTGGTCAATCCGAAGGCCACCACTACCAGTGAGCGCGCGCGCGACGTGCTCGTCCGAGCGCTGCGCAGTGAGGTCGACCTCTCCGTGCGCTACACCCGCCAACGCGGCCACGCCACCACGCTGGCCCGGGAGGCCGCCGAGGAGGGTGTCGACGCGGTGGTCACCCTCGGTGGCGACGGCACGGTGAACGAGGTGGTCAACGGGCTGATGACAGCGACCACCGCAGGTGGCGCCGGACCGACGGCCGACCGGCTGCCGGCCCTGGCCACCGTGCCGGGCGGCTCGACGAACGTCTTCGCCCGGGCGCTCGGCCTGCCCCGGGAATGGCCGGAGGGCGCCAGCATGATCTTGGAAGGGCTGCGGCTGGGCCGACGCCGCACCATCGGCCTCGGCCGGGCCGACGACCGCTACTTCACCTTCTGCGCCGGCTTCGGGCTCGACGCGTCGGTGATCCACCGCGTCGAGGAGGCTCGCCGACGGGGCCGGGTCTCCTCCCCCTCGCTCTACTTCCGAGCGTTCACCGCACAGCTCCTGCTGGGCAACGAGCGACGACACCCGGCGATCCAGCTGGAGCGACCGGGCGAGGCGGCCGAGGGCGAGCTGGCCACGATCATCGTGCAGAACACCGCCCCGTGGACGTACGTCGGAGACCGGGAGGTCAACCCGAATCCGGCCGCATCGTTCGATCTGGGGCTCGACGTGCTGGCCCTGCGCCAGCTCGGCGTCGCCAGCACGACACGCACCGTGACGCAATTCTTCTCTCCGGCACCCGATCCTCACGGTCGCCAGGTGCTGCAGCTGCACGACGTTGCCGAGTTCTCGCTGGTCGCGAGCCGTCCGCAGGCTTTTCAGCTCGACGGCGACTATCTTGGCGAGCGGGAAAAAGTCAGATTCACCAGCGCTCCCGCCGCACTCAGAGTAATCTGTTAGGCCTCCGGTCCCGCCGGGGTGAGGCAGTCGGCGACATCCCCTGCGCGACGGCTGCGACACCCGGGACGGATGCCGGAAATGTCAGCAATTTCCGGCGGACTGTACTATATTGATCCTCGACTGTGACACGACGGGTACCCGGAGAGATCCGGAACCCGGACAAATGGGTTGTGGGCTTGCTCACCGTCCGGAGTTTTTCCGAGCGCCACCCTTGACATCGCGTGAGTTCGTGAAAGTATTCACAAGCAAACTTGAGTTACCGGGACATTGCCTGGACATGCTCGGCGAGTGGAGCTTTTCCAGCAGCCCCCGGGGGCCAACAGCCTGCTCACGCACTGCCGAAATGGCGGACGCGAACCGTCACCTTCGGCAATGCGGATGCATATAGGAAAAGCACCAACAAGCAACATCTGCCACCCATCCAGAATGAGGAGTGTTGCCGCCATGGACTGGCGTCACCATGCTGTCTGCCGCGACGAGGACCCGGAGCTGTTCTTCCCGATCGGGACGTCCGGTCCGGCTCTCCTGCAGGTCGAGCAGGCCAAGGCCGTCTGCCGGCGCTGCTCCGTGACCGACCAGTGCCTGCAGTGGGCGCTGGAATCCGGTCAGGACGCTGGCGTCTGGGGCGGAATGAGCGAGGAGGAGCGGCGCGCCGTCAAGCGTCGCGGCGGCCTCCGGGTGCTGCGCGCTCACTCCGCCTGACCACCACACACACGTACGAAGCATAACGCCCCGGCCGGCTCAGCCCGCCGGGGCGTTATGCCGTCCTCTCCTGAACCACCGTTCATGGCCGCCGAATCGTCACTGATAAGCGCAGCAATTGGGTCGTGACCCGACTGACGTCCCGCTCCTTCGTCAATACGCAGAGTCAGGAGTGAGTCGACGCGGTGGTCACCCGGCGGAGTATCAGGTTCACCAAA
This sequence comes from Micromonospora sp. ATLC16, assembly GCF_057196645.1. Classification (NCBI taxonomy): domain Bacteria; kingdom Bacillati; phylum Actinomycetota; class Actinomycetes; order Micromonosporales; family Micromonosporaceae; genus Micromonospora; species Micromonospora sp. ATLC16. Next base: position 54,330 of record NZ_JBXUOW010000032.1, on the reverse strand, counting down.
TCCGGTACGTCGGTCAGCGGGGATGCCACCGCGACCGCGCCGGCATCCCGGGCAGCCGCCGTCACCGCGTCGTGGAACAGCCCGGGGGCCAGGAAGTAAGCCGCCACGGCCACCCGTCGCGCGCCAGCCGCCCGAAGCCGGGTCACCGCCGCACCGGCACCCGGCGGTGCGGCCGAGGCGTACGACACCCGGGTCGGGATGTCCAGGGCCGCGCCCAGCGCGGCGGCCACCCGCCCGACGGATCCCCGCGCCGCGGCGTCACGGGTGCCCGCAGCGGCCAGCACCACGGCGTCGCACTCGCCCGGTCGCGCCTCGCCGAGCCGCCGCCGCAACCCGGCCAGCAGCGCCGGGTCCACCTCGCCCCGCACCGGCCCGAGCACGTCGGTGACCCGCACCTGGATCGGTGGGCCGGAGCGCTGGGCCGCCGCCACCGCCGCCGGGATGTCCACCCGACGGTGATAGGCGGCGGTCAGCAGCAGTGGCACCAGCACCGCCCGGGAGTACCCGGCCGCAACCAGCCCCCGCAGCGCCTCGGTGGGACCGGGCTCGGTGTGGTCGAGCCAGCTCGTCAGCACCGGCGTACCGGGGCGGGCGGCGGCGACCGCCCGGGCCAGAGCCCTGGTCGCCTCGGCCGCCCGGGGATCCCGACTGCCGTGCGCGACCAGCAGCAGCGGATCGTCACCCGACCGGGGCTCGCCGGTCGGGCCGACGACTCCGGTCAGACGTGCAGCCCGCACTCGGTCTTCTCGAACATCGCCCAGCGGCCCGCGCGTGAGTCCTCACCGGCACCGGTCCGCCGGGTGCACGGCCAGCAGCCGATCGAGCCGTAGCCGCGCCGGAACAGCTCGTTGACGGGCACGTTCCACCGGGCGATGTACGCGTCCACGTCCGCCTGCGTCCAGGCCGCGATCGGGTTGACCTTCACCTTGCCCCGACGCGCGTCGAAGGTGACCACCGGCGTGTTGGCGCGGGTCGGCGACTCGTCCCGGCGCAGGCCGGCGGCCCACGCGTCATAGTCGGTCAGCGCCCGCTCCAGCGGCTCCACCTTGCGCAGCTGGCAGCACTCGTCCGGAGACCTGTTGAACAGCCGCGGTCCGTACTCACCGTCCTGCTGACCCACGGTGAGCCGCGGCCGGATGGACCGGACGCGCACCGGGAGCGTACGGGCCACCTCGTCACGGACGGCGAGGGTCTCCGGGAAGTGCAGCCCGGTGTCAAGGAAGACCACGTCCACCCCGGGCGCCACCCGGGACACCAGGTGGGCGAGGACGGCGTCGGCCATCGAACTGGTCACGCAGAACCTGTCCCCGAAGGTCTCCGCCGCCCACCGAGCGATCTCCGTCGCGGGAGCGCCCTCCAGCTCCCGGCCAGCCCGTTCGGCCAGCGCCCGCAGTTCGTCCGGATCGCGTCGGGACGGATCGACGGTGGCCACGGCGGCGGTGCCGACCAGGCCCAGACCGGCGGCGGAGACCAGGGCGCTCACCGGTTCACCACCCGGGAGAGCAGGCCACTGAACCTGACCGTGAAGACCCGCGCGCAGGCGTGGCACTCCCACGCGCCGGGCCCGGTCTCACTCGGCCGCAGATCCTCCTCGCCGCAGTACGGGCAGTACAGCGGCACGGAACGAGTCTCACCACTCATCGCAGTTCCTCCTCGTCGACCCGAATCACCCAGTTGGCGAACGTCTCGCCCTCGGTCCGGCTGGCCAGGTAGCGAACGGCGAGCCGCTCGACGTACCCGGGCAGCTCCTCGGCGGTCGTTTTCAGGCCACGTAGCTTGCGCCCGAAGCCGGCCGTGCGGCCCTCGGCCATGCCCAGCCCACCGCCGAGATGCACCTGGAAGCCCTCCACCTGATGGCCGTCCGGCCCGGTCACCAACTGGCCCTTGAGGCCGATGTCGGCGACCTGGGTGCGGGCGCAGGCGTTGGGGCAGCCGTTGATGTGGATGGAGATGTCCGCGTCGAAGTCGCGCAGTCGTTGCTCCAGCCGGGCCACCAGTTCCTCGCCGCGTGCCTTGGTCTCGACGATGGCGAGCTTGCAGTACTCGATGCCGGTGCAGGCCATGGTGCCGCGCCGCCAGGCCGACGGCTGGGCCTCCAGGCCGATCTCACGCAGGCCCACGACCAGCGACTCCGTCCGCTCCGGCGGCACGTCGAGCACCAGCAGCTTCTGGTACGGAGTCAGGCGCACCCGCTCGCTGCCGTGCGCCTCGACGACGTCCGCGAGTTGGGCGAGCTGGGTCCCGGAAACCCGCCCGACCACCGGCGCGGCACCGACGTAGTCGCGGCCGTCCCGCTGCCGGTGCACGCCGATGTGGTCGATCGGCCGCTCCGGCAGCGCCGGGGCCGGGCCGTCGAGCAACGTCCGACCGAGGTACTCCTTCTCCAGCACCTCCCGGAACCTGGCCACGCCCCAGTCGGCTACCAGGAACTTCAGTCGGGCCCGGTGGCGCAGTCGTCGGTAGCCGTAGTCGCGGAAGATCCCCACCACGCCGGCCCAGACGTCGGGTACCTCGGACAGTGGCACCCAGACGCCGAGCCGCTGGGCCAGCATCGGGTTGGTGGACAGGCCCCCGCCGACCCACAGGTCGAAGCCCGGGCCGTGTTCCGGGTGATCGACACCGAGGAAGGCGATGTCGTTCGCCTCGTACGGGGTGTCCACCAGCCAGGAGATCGACGACTTGAACTTGCGCGGCAGGTTGGAGAACTGCTTGTCGCCGACGTACCGCTTGACGATCTCGTCGATGGCGGGGGTGGGATCGATCCGCTCGGCCTCGGACACCCCGGCCACCGGGCTGCCCAGCACGATCCGGGGACAGTCGCCGCACGCCTCGGTGGTCTGCAAGCCGACCGACTCCAGCCGCCGCCAGATCTCCGGCATGTCCTCCACCCGGATCCAGTGGTACTGGATGTTCTGCCGGTCGGTGATGTCCGCGGTGTCCCGGGCGAACTCCCGGGAGATCTCGGCGATCGTCCGCAGCTGGGTCAGGTCGAGCTGGCCGCCGTCGACGCGTACCCGCAGCATGAAGAACTCGTCTTCCAGCTCGTGCGGCTCCAGCACGGCGGTACGGCCGCCGTCGATGCCCGCCTTCCGCTGGGTGTACAGGCCCCACCACCGGAATCGGCCACGCAGATCCTGCGGGTCGATGGAGGCAAATCCCCGGTGGGCGTAGATGTTCTCGATGCGGGCCCGGACGTTCAGCGGATCGTCGTCCTTCTTGATCCGCTCGTTGGGGTTGAGCGGCTCCCGGTGCCCGAGCGCCCACTGGCCCTCACCACGGGGGCGCCGGGGCGCCCGCGGCGGGCGGGCCGGAATCTCGCTGACTGCCATCGCGGCGTCCTCCGTTGTCTGCTGCGCCTCGGTGGGGCTGAGCGCGCGACGACCGGTTCCCGGAGGGACCGTGGACAGCGATGTCTCTGCACGGCCGGCGCGCTGCGTGCCCGAGGCAGGGATGGTCGGGCGTCGTCAGTGAGCCGGACAGATGGCGCTGCGCACGCGACCGTAATCGACGTGGCGTCGAGCCACGAAGCGGCGCACGACAGCGGCAGTCATGGACGTCATGCTGCCACACCGCGGGCGGGGCGGCCAATGGTCAGTTGCGGGATCCCACATCACGGGCGGTCGCTGCCGGCTCCCCCGAGCGTCACCGTGTGGCAGGCTCGGCAACGTGGGTCATTTGTCCGATAGGTCGATCCCGGTGGTCGGGATCGGCGTCCGGCTGAGCGGCGCACGGCTGCGCTCCGTACCGGTATGGCTGGCACCTGCGACGGTCACCCTGCTGGTCACGCTGGTGGGGCTGGACGCCGCCCAGCCCTGGCGTGACGAGTTGGCAACCTGGAGCGCCGCCACCAGGGGACTGGACGGACTGTTCCGGCTGGCCGGCACGATCGACGCCGCCACCGGCCCCTACTACCTGTTCATGCACGCCTGGTTGGCCTCGGCCGGCGACTCGGTGGCCGCACTGCGCCTGCCCTCCGCCCTGGCCATGGCCGCGACCGCCGGTCTGACCGCCGTACTCGGGCACCGGCTGTGGGACACCCGCGTCGGCACCCTCGCCGGCCTGCTGTTCGCGGTGCTGCCCGGCACCTCCCGATACGGGCAGGAGGCGCGGCCGTACGCCCTGGTCAGCGCGCTCGCCGTGCTGAGCACGCTGCTGCTGGTCGACGCGCTGCGACGGCGCACCCGGCGGCGCTGGATCGGCTACGCGGCGGCGACCACCGCCCTCGGGCTCACCCACCTGGTGGCCCTCACCCTGCTCGCCGCCCACGCGGTCGCCGTGCTCACCAGGACCGTCCGCGCCGATCCCGCCGCTGACGCCGACGCCGAGGGCCGGAGTGACCGGCCGAGCGACAGCGGGAAACGGCAGTCGCCAGCACCCGGCCGGGTGGTCGGGTACTGGTTGGCCGCCCTGGTGCCGGTGGCGGTGGCGGTGGTGCCGCTGGCCCTGATGGCCGGCGGACAGCGGGGCCGGCAGCTCGACTGGGTGGACGCCGCCCGTCCCGGAGACCTGGCGGCCGTGGCAGGTGGGGTGGCGCAGAGCGGCGTGGTCGGCGGTGTGCTGGTCGGACTGGCCGCGCTCGGCGCGGCCCGGGCCGGCCGTCGGGCGCTGCTGCCGCTGAGTTGCGTCCTGACACCGGTGCTGCTGCTGTTCCTGGCCGGGCTGGTCGTCCCTCTCTGGGTGCCCCGCTACCTCGTCTTCGTGGTGCCCTTCGGTTGCCTGCTGGCGGGCGCGGCACTCGCCTCCGCCCGGTTACCCGCCGCGCTGGCGGTGGTGGTTCTGGCCGGCCTGCTCGGCCTACCCGAGCAGGCGGCCCTGCGCCGTACCCACGAGTGGCCACGCACCGCGACGGTGGACTACCGGGCCACGGCCGGGATCATCGCGGCAAGCCGGCGTCCCGGCGACGCGGTGGTCTACTCGCCCCGGGACAGCTGGCTCTTCCTCGACCTCGGCCTGCGCTATCACCTGGGCGATCGAGTCCCACGGGACGCGCTGCTGGCCGAGGGGCAGGAACGCCGGGGTGACCTGTGGGCCGCCGAATGCGACCGCCCGGCGGAGTGCCTGGCCGGAGCCGACCGGGTCTGGCTGGTGTTGGCCGGGCGGTCATCCGATCCCCTCGCCGCCGTGCCGGGCGCCAAGGGGAACGCGCTACGCGACCGCTTCACGGTGGCCGAGGTCTGGCCGCGTTCCGGCCTCACCCTCGCCCTGCTGACCCGACACGGCTGACCGTCGGCGCGGCCCACTGGTCCGGTCGCCCGGAATGATCGGAGCGGGCAAGAGGTCACCCTCCGGACCGGCCCTCGGGGGCGCTGCGCGCCAGCGGAAGGGCCAGAAACGCCTCGGTGCCGCCGGCCGCGCCGGGGCGCAACTCGATGGTGCCACGCAGTTCCCCGGTGACCAGCGCCCGGACGATCTGCAACCCGAGCTTGGCGGCGCCCTCGGCTTCGAACCCCGCCGGCAGGCCCCGGCCGTTGTCCGCGACGGTGACATGCAGCATCCGGCGGAGCCGGTGCGCCGAGACCACCACCTCGGGCTTCGCCGGCCCGACGGTCACCGGAGCATCGTCACCGGCCGGCGGGAAGCCGTGTTCGACGGCGTTGAGCAGCAGCTCGTTGAGCACCATCACCAGTGAGGTGGCGATCTCGGCCGGCAGCACGCCGAAGGTGCCCGTACGGCGCATCGCGACGCTCACCTCGGTCGCCGCCACCTCGGTGGCCGCGTTGGCCACCCGGTCGACGATCCCGTCGAACTCCACCGCCTCGTCGCTGGACATGGCGAGGGTCTCGTGCACCAGGGCGATCGACGCCACCCGGCGTACGGACTCCTCCAGGGCGACCCGCGCCTCCGGCATGGACACCCGGCGGGCCTGGAGGCGCAGCAGCGCCGCGACCGTCTGCAGGTTGTTCTTCACCCGATGGTGGATCTCCCGGATGGTGGCGTCCTTGGTGATCAGCGCGCGGTCACGTCGGCGTACCTCGGTGATGTCGCGGACCAGCACCAGCGCGCCGATCGGCACACCGGCGGGCATCAGTGGCAGGGCCCGGGTGAGCATGGTCGCCCCCCGCGCGTCGATCTCCCGCCGCGGCAGCCCCTCGCCGCGCAACGCGGCGAGGATGCCGTTCGCGGCGTCCGTACCCTCCAAAGGATCACCGGCCAGCCGCCGGTGCAGCGCCGCGAGGTCCTCACCGACCAGGAGCGAGGCGTGACCGAGGCGACGGTACGCCGACTGGGCGTTGGGGCTGGCGTAGGTGACCTTGCCACCGGCGTCCAACCGCACCAGCCCGTCACCGACCCGCGGCGCCGAGGTGGTCTCGCCCGGATGCCGGGGCGGCGGAAAGGTACCGTCGGCGATCATCTGCGCCAGGTCGTCGGCGGTGGTCAGGTAGTTCAACTCCAACTGGCTGGGGGTACGCGCGGTGGAGAGGTTGGTGTCCCGGCCCACCACGGCGATCACCTCGCCGGATTCGCCGTCGGCCGTGCGTAGTCGGACCGGGATCGCCTCGTGCCGGGCGGGCACGTCGCCGTACCAGACCGGGTCGCCCTCCCGCCAGATACGCCCCTGCCCGTAGGCGACCTCCAGGTGCGCCACCTCCGGGCCGCCGACGATCCGTCCCACCTGGTCGTCCTGGTACGCGGTGGGCGCGGTGGTCGGGCGGACCTGGGCCACGCAGAGGAAGCTGCCCTCGCCGTCCACCGGAACCCAGAGCAGCAGGTCGGCGAAGGAGAGGTCGGACAGCAACTGCCAGTCACCGGCGATGCGGTGCAGGTGGTCGATGTCGACCCGGCGCAGGCGGGTGTGCTCCTCGGCGAGATCGCGCAGCGTTGACACGCCGACCAGCGTGCCACGCCGACCGTCACATCGTCGCGGTGACCTTCTTCAAGCCGCGCGGCGCGTCCGGGTCCTCGCCCCGGGTCAGGGCGAGCGCCAGCGCCAGCCGCTGCAACGGCAGGATGTCCAGCAGCGGGGCGTACCGCTCGTCGACCTCGGGCACGGCGAGGCGGGTGGCGCCGTCGATCTCCGCGGAGCCGACCACCACCACGTCGGCGCGGCGCTCACCGAGCCGGGGCAGCACCTCGCCCATCGACCGCCCGCCCGGCCCCGAGCCGACCACCGCCAGCACCGGCACGTCCGGATCGGTCATGGCCAGCGGCCCGTGCAGCAGGTCGGCGCCGGAGAACGCCAACGCCGGCAGGTAGGACGTCTCCATCAGCTTCAGCGCCGCCTCCCGGGCGGTCGGGTACGCGTATCCCCGGCCGGTGGTGACGATCTGGGCGGCGAAGCGGTAACGCGGCGCGAGCTGAGCCGCAACGGGGTCGGTGAGGGTGCGGGCGGCCAGCTCGGGCAGGTCGGCCAACGCCCGGCGCTCCTCGGCGGGCAGCACGCCGTCACCGGCCCGGATCCCCTCCACCAGCACCAGCAGGGCGAGCAACTCGGCCGTGTAGGTCTTGGTGGCGGCCACCGCCCGTTCATGTCCCGCCGCGATGTCCACGGAGAGTTCCGCGGTCGTCGCCAGCGGGGAGTCCGGGGCGTTGGTGACAGCGAGGGTGAGGGCACCGGAGTCGCGGGCGGCCCGGAGCACCTCCGTCAGGTCGGGAGATCCGCCGCTCTGACTGACCCCGACGACCAGGGCGTCGGAGAGGTCCGGCCGGGCGCCGAAGAGGGTGACCACGCTCGGCGAGGCCAGACCAGCCGGCAGGCCGAGGCGGATCTCGCTGAGGTAGGCGCCGTAGAGCGCGGCGTGGTCCGAGGTGCCCCGTGCGGTGAAAACCACGTGCCGGGGGCGGCGCTCGGCGACGGCTGCGGCCACCCGGGCGATGGCGGTGGCGTGCTCGGTGGAGAGCAACCGCTCGTAACCGGCCGGCTGCTCGTCGATGTCGGCGGCCATGCCGCTACCTGGGCGCGTCACGGAACTCCTCCCCTGCGCATTATCCGCGCGATTGCTGCTCAGTCTTGCACCTTTGTGCCATTACAAGCAATAAAACGAGCAGGAGTACGCATTGGATCACCAAAACTGGATCTCGTCCCCTACGCTGACCCGACCTCACCGCGCAGTCGGTACCAACGAGCGAGAGGACCACGTGGCCGAGGGAACGGACGATCGGGCGCTGCCGGCGACGGAGGAGCTGATCCTGGCCCGACGGGCCCTGGATTCCGGCGAGCTGTCGCACGCCGCCGACCACGTCGCGGCGGCGCTGGCCCGGGCACCGACACTGCCCGAGGTCCACGAGATCCTCGCCCGGCTGGCCGCCGCCAGCGGCGACGGCGGGGTCGACCTGTTCCCGCTGCAGCACCACACCTTCGTCGGCGCCGTGGTTGCCCGGGCACACCTGCTCGCCGCGGCCGGCCGCCCGGCCGACGGCCTTGATCTGCTGGTCGCCGCCACCGCGCACGCACCCGACGCGGACTGGGCGGGCGTCCCCTGGGTGACCTCGCCCGAGTTGGCCGAGCGTCTCGGACCCGAGCAGGCGGCCCGGGTACTGATGCAGGTCTGCGCCGCCGTTCCCGACCCCGTTCCGCCGCCGAACCGCAGCGCCCTGGCGCCGTACCTCACGCTGGCCCGCAACGCGATCACCGTTCACCCGGAGCACGCGCTGCTGCTGGGCACGGCGTCCGCGCTAGCCCGGCGGGTGGAGGAGATTCCGCTCGCGGTCCGCTGGGCCAGCCGGGGAGTACGCGCGGCGCCGTCGAAGATCGGCGAGGTGTGGCTCGGGTACGCGCTGCGCAGCGCCGGCCGGACCCGGGAGGCGCTTGCCGCGCTACGCCGCGCCGTCGAGCACGACCCGGACGACCTGGCGGTATACGCCGACATCGCCGGCACCCTGGCCGACCACGGCCGGCTGGAGGCGGCGCTGGTCTGGATCGAGCGTGCCCTGGCCCGCAACCCGTCCTTCGACTGCGCGGTGCACACCGCGCACCGCCTGCGGTTCCTACGCGACGGTACGGTGCGTCACCTGGTGGCGCTGGCGGACTTCATCCGCGATCATCCGGACGACTCGCACGAGCACGGCGACCTGGCCGAATGCTGTCGCGGCCGCCCCTGGCTGGGTCAGCTGACCCCGGTGGCCCCGGCCAGCGGGACGAGCGGGCAAACCGGCACCGGGCACGACAGATCGCAGCCGCCGCCGCGCCCCACGCCACCGCCGCCGTCGGCGGAGGCCGCCCGCCGGCTACGGGAACTCGCCCACCCGGCCTGGCCGCATCCACCGGCGGCCTACGACGCGGCTGTCGGCCTGGCCACGCTCGATCTGGCCGACCTGCTCGGCCTGCTGGCCCATCCGCCGGAGACCCCGCAGACCGCGCTGGGGCGGGTGCTCTCCGGTCAGGACCCGGCACTGTGGTTGCGCTGCGTGCAGGTCTGGACCTGCCTCGGGCTGCTGCATCACCGCACCGACGAGCCGTGGGCTGGTTCCACCCGGCGGCGGGTGTTGGTGGAGTTGGCGCGCGAGGTGCCAGAGGTCGCCGAGGCGGCCCTGTTCGCCCTGGTGACCGCCGCCTGGGTCGATCCGTTGGTCCGCCGGGACGTGGCCGAACTGGTCGCGGAGCGACTGGCGGCGGCCCGGCACCATCAGCTGCCCAATGCGGCCTCCCTGGCACACCTGGCGTTGGCCACGCCGGACCTCGACCCGGAGACCACCGCCACCGCCCGGACGCTGGCCGGGGTGACCGCCGGCCAGCGTCGCGGTGCGCTGCGTGCCTTGCTGCGTCGTCTCCTGCCCCCGTGGCGGACTCGCCCGCGCGGCACGCCTTGAGCGTGCCTGGGGCCTCAGACGGCCGGTGACCGAGCCAGCTCGGTCTCGGCCTGCTCCTGCCCGCTGCTGTCCGGCTCCGGCTCGTTGCTCGTACGCAACGGGATCTCGCGGATGAACCAGGCCAGGACCGGTACCACGACGGCGAAGAGCACCGCCCAGAGGAACACGTGCGAGATCGCGTCGGCGAGCCCACCGAGCACCACCTCGCGGGCCTGCGCCGGCAGTTCCCGCAGCTGTTCGATGTTCACCGCCGCGCCAGCCTCACCGCCACCGCTGAACGCGTCGCCGGCGGCCGAGCCGGCCAGCCGGTTGGCGAAGATGGCGCCGAACAACGAGATGCCGAACGACCCACCGATGGACCGGAAGAAGGTGGCCGCTCCGCTGGCCGCCCCCAGGTCCTTCTGGCCGACGCTGTTCTGCGCGATCAGCATGGAGGTCTGCATGAGGAAGCCCATGCCGGCACCGAGCACGAGCATGTAGAGCGACGAGAAGAACCTGCTGGTGTCCACGTCGAGCAGGCTCAGCAGGGCGAGCCCGACCGTCATCACCCCGCCGCCGATGATCGGGAAGATCCGGTACCGGCCGGTCCGGGTGATCGCCCGGCCGGCGACCAGCGATACCAGCAGCATGCCGAACATCAACGGCAGCAGCAGCAGGCCGGAGTTGGTGGCCGACGCGCCCTGCACGGTCTGCTGGTAGAGCGGCAGGAAGTTGATCGCGCCGAACATCGCGAAGCCGAGCAGGAAGCCGATCATCGAGATGAGGGCGAAGTTCCGGTTGGCGAAGAGCCGCAGCGGCAGGATCGGCTCGGAGACCCGACGCTCGACGAACCCGAACACCACCAGCGCCGCCGCGGCCAGTACGGCGAGGCCGAAGATCTGCGGGGAGGCCCAGGCATACTCGTTGCCGCCCCAGGTGGTGATCAACACGATCCCGGTGATGCCGACCGACAGCAGGGCGGCGCCGAGCCAGTCGATGCGGTGCTCGGTGCGGTATTTGGGCAGGTGCATGGTGGCGATCAGCAGCACCAGCGCCACACCGCCCAGTGGCAGGTTGACGTAGAACGCCCAGCGCCAGGAGAGGTGATCGGTGATGAAGCCGCCGACCAGCGGGCCGGCGACCATCGCGATCGCCATGATCCCGGCGATCATGCCCTGGTAGCGGCCGCGCTCGCGGGGCGGCACCAGATCACCGATGATCGCCATGACGCCCACCATCAGGCCACCGGCGCCCAGACCCTGGACGGCCCGGAAGGCAATCAACTGGACCATGCCGTCGTCGGCGCCGCCGAGGAATCCCGAGCCGGCCATGCCGCACAGCGCGGAGCCGACGAGGAAGATCACCACAGCGGTGAGGAAGACCGTCTTACGGCCGTACAGGTCGCCGAGCTTGCCCCAGATCGGGGTGGAGACGGTGGTACCCAGCACGTACGCGGTCACCACCCAGGTGAAGTGGTTGAGCCCGCCGAACTCGCCCACGATGCGCGGCAGCGCGGTGCTGACGATCATGTTGTCGAGCATCGCCAGCATGATGGCGATCATCAGACCAAAGAGCACGACCCGGACATTGGGTCGCACGGCAGCCTGGTTCTGCTGGGCCATCGGTAAGCTCTCCCCCCGAGATGCGGCACACTTACTTGCCGTCCGGCTAGTTACCTTACTAGCCGGACGGTAAGTTGGACAGGCAAAGACGGTCAACCGGATTGGCAGGTACGGGTGAGTCAGAGCACCGGCGGCACCCGCGAGCGGATCAAGGCCGTGGCGCTGGAGCTCTTCACCGAGCAGGGCTACGAGGCGACGTCCCTGCGCGAGGTGGCCGAGCGACTCGGGGTGACCAAGGCCGCGCTCTACTACCACTTCAAGAGCAAGGACGAGATCGTCTCCAGCGTGGTGAAGGATCGACTGGAGCGGATGGATGCCCTGATCTCGTGGGCCGAGAGCCAGCCGGCCACGCTGGCCACCCGCAGAGCCGTCATCGAGCGGTACGCCGACGCCATGTTCAGTGGCGAGCAGCCGTCGGTGATGCGGTTCTTCGAGCAGAACCAGACCGCGCTGAAGAGTCTCTCCGCCGGCCGGGAGCTGCGCTGCCGGATGTTCCGGTTGGCCACCGCGCTCTGCCAGGGCGACGACTCCCCCGGCGCCCAGCTCCGTGCCGTGCTGGCCCTGTTCGCCGTGCACGGCAGCTGGTTCGCCGTACGCCTGCCGGACATCACCGACGCCGAGCGTAAGCGGGTGGCCCTGGAGGTCGCCGACGAACTGCTCGCCGCGATCGCCGCACCGCCCAGCCGCCCGTGAGCCGCGTCCCCGGCTAGCCGAGCGGTAGCCGCAGGGCGAGCAGGTTCACGCCGGGAAACGGGCTCCAGTCCCGCTCGGGCCGGCGGACGAAGCCACGCCTGCGGTAGAGCCGATGCGCCGGCTCGGCGAGGCCCTCGCGCACGCAGATGGTCAACGCGGTGCAGCCCAGCTCGATCGCCCGTGCGACACACGCCTCGACCAGTGCGGCGCCGGCGCCCCGCCCCTGCGCGCTCGGGTCCACCGCCAGCATCCGGAACTCCGCCTCCCCCGGGCCGCACATCTCGGCGTACCGGGTGCCGGGCAACACGAAGGTGACCGAGCCGAGCAGTTGACCGGTCGCCGGCTCCACGGCCACCAGCACGTCACCGTGCTCCGCCCGGGAAGGTACGTCGGCCAGCACGTCCGCATAGCCGCTCTCGCCCTTCAGCTGCCCGTCCGCCTCGTACGCGGCGACGGTGAGTCGGGCGACCGCGGCGACATCGGCGGTCTCGATCAGGCGGATCAGCAGGTCACTCAATCGATCACCGCAATCAGGTCACCGTCCTGCACCAGGTCGCCCTCGTTCACCGCGAGCCGCTGCACGACACCGCCGGACTCGGCGATCACCGGGATCTCCATCTTCATCGACTCCAGGATCACCAGGGTGTCCCCCTCGGACACGGTGTCCCCGGCCGACGCGACGACCTTCCAGACGTTCGCCACCATCTCGGCGCGGATCTCCTCGGCCATCTCCCGGCCCCTTCCTCGCGGCTCCTGTGACGCATCCAATCATGAGCGGGCGGCCGGTGGGCACGGTGCGGCCCCGGGAGCAGCCCGCCCGCACCGCCGGCACTAGCATCAACGGGTCGGGATCCGACGCCGGCAAGGGCGCCAGCGCCCGCTGACGGGGTCGTACCCAGCCCGATCCGGCCATCACGAGGAGGTCACCATGGCGAAGAAGGCCCGTAAGAAGAAGGCCCGTAAGAAGAGCGCCGCGAACCACGGCAAGCGCCCCAACTCCTGAGCGGGCGGGCGGCTGCCCGCCGCGATCGGACGACGGACATCACGGTGCCCGGGTCGGAATCGACCCGGGCACCGGCGCTTGTCAGTCGGCCAGTTCGCGCGACTCGCTGGTCTCGAAGACGACGAGCTCGGTGATCCGCACCCGCAGCCGTTCGCGCAGCTCGTCCGGCGCGGCCTCGTTGCCGCAGCAGCGGGCCACCAGCGCCTTGACCTCCTGCTCGATGCCGTACTCGCGCAGGCAGGGACCACACTCGTCGAGATGGTGCCGGATCAGCGTCCGCCGTTCCTCCGCGCACTCCAGGTCGAGGTAGAGGTGGACCTCGGCGAGCACCTCACGGCAGTCCGTCTCGTGCGGATCTCCACAGCTCACGTCACACCTCCCGGCCGGTGGCGGTCGAACTCCGGGCCGGCTGGGCCGCGGAGAAACCCCGCTCCGCGGCGTACCCCTCAAGCAGCTTGCGCAGATTACGACGCCCACGGTGCAACCGCGACATCACCGTGCCGATCGGCGTGCCCATGATGTCGGCGACCTCCTTGTAGGAGAAGCCCTCGACATCGGTGAGGTAGACCGCCAGCCGGAACTCCTCCGGCAACTGCTGGAGGGCCTCCTTGACGTCGCTGTCCGGCAGCCGGTCCAGCGCCTCGGTCTCGGCGGACCGCAGCCCGCTGGAGGTGTGCGACTCCGCCTCGGCCAGCTGCCAGTCGGTGATCTCGTCGGTGGGCGCCTGCACCGGTTGGCGCTGCCGCTTGCGGTACGAGTTGATGTAGGTGTTGGTCAGGATCCGGTAGAGCCAGGCCTTCAGGTTCGTGCCCTGCTCGAACTGGTGGAAGGCGGCGTACGCCTTCAGGTAGGTCTCCTGAACCAGATCCTCGGCATCCGCCGGGTTACGCGTCATCCGCAGGCCGGCCGCGTACAGCTGATCGACGAATGGCATCGCGTCCCGTTCGAACCGGGTCCTGCGCTCGTCCGTCTTCTCCGTGGTCAACCGCACATCCCCTCGGGTTGGATGCTTTCCCGCCGAGGATACGCGCACCAGCCTTCCGGAAGATTCGGTTCCGACGGGTGTGCCCGTCGCCACCTCGACCGGTGGCACCACCGCCGGCCACTTCGGGCCGGCCAGCAGTTGCCTGAGCTGCCGTGCCTCCCGCTCGTCGTGTTTCCGGCTCCGGATCTCGGTCGGCACCGGTCACCCCCTCGCACAGTGGTTGTCCGAGGTGTTCAACACGCGCCATGGGGCGGGACATTCCGGCCCGGCCCGGGCGTTCCTGGTCCCCGCCCCGGCGGTGCGACCGTGGTTGGGACCAGGAAGGGCCTGGGAGCCCGGTGTCGCCGCCCGGACGGGCACAGGGACACCATCGGGTGCAACGAAGCGGCGCGGCCGACGGACACGGCACCCGGGGCACGGTGGTCCGGCCACCGCCCGACCGCCGTCAGGGTGTGGCCCAGCCGTGCTCGCGCAGCCAGCCCAGCGCCAGGGCGGCCGTGCCGACCGGGTCGCCCCGCAGGTCGTGCCGTTCCCCCGGCCGGACCACCACCCGTATCCCCGGGCCCGGTTCCGGCACACCGAACGGATCCCGGTCCCCGTTCACCACCAGGGTCGGCACGTCGGTCACCAGCTCACCGGCCCGACTCCGCTCCGGTCGACCGGGCGGGTGCAGCGGGAAGGCGAGTGCCACCACCCCGGCAGCGCCCACCGCGGTCGCCGTCCGGCAGGCCACCCGCGCGCCGCTGGAGCGGCCACCGACCACCAGCGGTACGCCCGGATGCCGCCGCCGCAGCACCGTCAGCACGGCGGACCACGCCTCGTCGAGCTGCCCGGCCGGGGCGGGCGCGCGGCGGCCGGCGACCCGGTACGGCTGGGTCACCCGCACCACCACCAGCCCGGCGGTGAGCGCCGCGTCGCGCAGGGCGACCAGATCCGGGGCGTCGACGTCGCCGCCGGCCCCGTGCCCCAGCACCAGCAGGGCTCGGGCCGGGCCGGACGGTTGATCGGTGTCGACCCGAGCG
The DNA here is from genome assembly GCF_057196645.1 of Micromonospora sp. ATLC16. Classification (NCBI taxonomy): domain Bacteria; kingdom Bacillati; phylum Actinomycetota; class Actinomycetes; order Micromonosporales; family Micromonosporaceae; genus Micromonospora; species Micromonospora sp. ATLC16. Next base: position 39,279 of record NZ_JBXUOW010000032.1, on the reverse strand, counting down.
GCGCCGCGTGGGGTGTCGAGGACGTCGTGTGGCACCGCCCCATTGAACCCGCCGCGACGGACCGGGCACCGTCGATCAGCTCAACGGCACCAGGGTGAGCAGCCGGTCGCGTACCGGCGGACCCGGTTCACCGGCGGCCTCGGGATCGGGTTGCACCTCGCCGCGCCAGGCGACCAGCATCGCCCGCCGCTCCCGCGGGATGGTGCCACCCCAGACCCCGTGACAGTCGCCGACCTCCAGCGCCCACGCCAGGCAGGAGCCCTGCACGTCGCAGCTGCGGCACAGGGCCACCGCCGCGTCGGCCGGCTCGTTCGGCGCCGGAAAGAACGTTTCCGGGTCGACGTTCTGACAGGTGCCTCTGGTACGCCAGGCTTCGTCCTGTCGCCGCTCACGCAACGCCCGCAACAGTCGCGGATCACGTCGCGCGGCGGCCACCTCGTGCGGACGGGGCATACGCGCCCGTGTCATCCACCCACCTCCCCCGTGGGACCAGCAATATCGGTGGGCATCGTTCACCCAACGCGAACGACACCCACCACCGGCGCTGTGTTCTATCGCATTTGCGCACACCGGGACAAGACTTCGCCGGGAAGTTGGCAGAACGTACGCGTCACCTTTCACCCGCAACCGCAGCAAATCACTCCCGACAATGCGCCGGGCGGATCAGAAGAGCGTCATCTCCGTCGGCTCGGCGGGAGGGGTCAGCGGCACCCGGGCGGTCAGCCCCGGACCGTCGTTACGCACATCACCCACGGCCTGGCCCACCGGCCGCACCTCCAACCGGGCCAGCCAGTCCATCGGCGGCGGTACGAGCAGCTCGGCCCGGTCCTCGTCGCCGCCCAGCCAGGTCGCCCAGCGCTCGGGCGGCAGCAGCAGGGGCATCCGGTCGTGCACCTCGGCCAGTTCGCCGAGCGCCGCGGTGGTCAGCACGCTGAAGGTCAGCAGCGTCGCGTCCGGGCCGTCCCAGCGCGACCAGATGCCGGCGAAGGCGAGCACCGAGCCGTCGCGTGGGGTCATGTAGTACGGCTGTTTCGTGCCGCCGGCCAACCGCACCCACTCGTACCAGCCGTCGGCCGGAACCAGGCACCGACGGCGGGCGAAGGCCGGAGCGTACGCCCGGCTGGTGGCGACCGTCTCGACCCGCGCGTTGATCATGCGGGCCGCACCGGCGGGCGAACGGGACCACGGTGGCACCAGACCCCAGCGACCCAACGAGAGCGTCCGGTGCCCCTCGGCGCTGACCCGGACCAGCGGCACCGGATCGGTCGGCGCCACGTTGTGGTCGGCGACCAGCCCGTCACCGGTCTCGTCGACGGCCCCGAAAAGGCCGCTCAGGTCACCGGCGCTCCTGGTCGTGGCGTACCTACCGCACATGTCGCTCACGCTAGCGCGCGGTACGCCGAGCGGCTGTCCCGATCCCCGGGAGTGGCCGGTCACCGTAGCGGCCACCGGGCCACGGCACGGCAGAATGTATCCGTGGGGAATGTGACCGCGACCCGGCCGCTACAGCCGTGGACCGCACCGACGGCCAGTGACCCGGTGTCGGCGTCACTGCGCCTGCCCGGCTCCAAGTCGATGACCAACCGGGCTCTGGTGCTGAGCGCGTTGGCCGCCGGGCCCTCGACCCTGGCCCTGCCGTTACGTGCCCGGGACACCGAGCTGATGGCCGCCGCGCTGCGGGCGATGGGTGCCCACGTCTCGATCGCCGACGACGACCGCTGGCTGGTTCGGCCGCACCGGTTGTTCGGCCCGGCCCAGGTCGACGTGGGGCTCGCCGGCACGATCATGCGCTTCGTGCCACCGGTGGCGGGGCTGGCCGACGGGCAGGTCACCCTCGACGGTGACCCGCACGCCCGCACCCGCCCGCTCGGCCCGCTGATCGAGGCGCTGCGTTCGCTCGGCGTACGCGTCGACACCCCCGCCACAGGCAGCCTGCCACTGGTGGTGCTGGGCACCGGCCGGGTGACCGGCGGCGAGGTCGTGATCGACGCCTCGGCCTCCAGCCAACTGGTCTCCGGCCTGCTGCTCGCCGCCCCACGCTTCGATCGAGGGCTGGTGGTCCGGCACGTCGGGCCGCCGGTGCCCTCCGCACCGCACCTACGGATGACCGTGCAGATGCTGCGCGCCGCCGGCGCCGCGGTCGACGACAGCACCCCCGACGTCTGGGCGGTCGAGCCCGGGCCACTGACCGGTCGCAGCTGGGAGATCGAGCCGGATCTCTCCGGCGCGGTGCCGTTCTTCGCCGCCGCCCTGGTCACCGGCGGCGAGGTGACCCTGCGCGGCTGGCCGGCGCGGGGCAGCGCCCAGCCGGTGGAGCGGCTGCGCTCGCTGTTGCAGCAGACGGGGGCGGAGGTCGCGCTCACCACCGAGGGGTTGACGGTGCGCGGCACCGGCGCGGTGCAGGGTTTGCACGCCGACCTGTCCGACGTCAGCGAACTGACCCCGGCGCTGACCGCGCTGGCCATGCTCGCCGACTCGCCCTCGGTGTTCACCGGGGTCAGCCACATCCGGGGCCACGAGACGGACCGGCTGGCCGCGCTGAACCGGGAGTTCACCGGGCTCGGCGCGGACATCACCGAGTCGGCCGACGGCCTGGAGATCCGGCCCCGGCCGCTGCACGGCGGAGTGTTCCGCACCTACCACGATCATCGGATGGCGCACGCGGCGGCGGTGGCCGGGCTGGTGGTGCCGGGCATCGAGCTGGACGACGTGTCGTGCACCTCGAAGACCATGCCCGAGTTCCCGGCGCTATGGTCGGCACTGGTGACCGGTAAGAGCTGAGCGGAAGAAGGGGCGGCCCTGGCGACCAGGCGGCGGGAGTACGACGAGGACGACGTCCGGGTCCGGCCCGGCAGGCCCTCCCGCCCGCGTACCCGGACCCGACCCCGACACGCCGACGCCAAGGACGGTTTCGTCATCGCGGTGGACCGTGGGCGGTACACCTGCGTCCTGCCCGGTGCCGGCCCGGACGATCCCACCGTCACCGCGATGCGCGCCCGCGAGTTGGGCCGTAAGTCGGTCGTGGTCGGCGACCGGGTCGGGCTGGTCGGCGACACCTCCGGTTCGTCCGGCGCGCTGGCCCGCATCGTGCGGATCGAAGCACGCCGGTCCGTGCTGCGGCGCACCGCCGAGGACGACGCCAGCACCGCCGAGGGGCGGCTGGAACGGGTCGTCGTCGCCAACGCCGACCAGCTCGTGATCGTCAGCGCGCTGGCCGACCCGCCGCCGCGTACCGGCTTCATCGACCGGTGCCTGGTCGCCGCGTACGACGCGGACATCGAACCGCTGCTCTGCCTGACCAAGGCCGACCTGGCTGGGCCGGAGAAGGTGCTCGACTACTACACCGAACTCGAACTGCCGTACCTGCTCATCCGGCCGGACTCCCCGCTGGACGTGCTGCGCAGCCTGTTGACCGGCCGGGTCTCGGTGCTCGTCGGTCACTCCGGGGTGGGCAAGTCGACGCTTGTCAACCGCCTGGTGCCGGAGGCCGAACGGGCGGTCGGCACGGTCAGTGCGATCGGCCGGGGACGGCACACCTCGACCAGCGCGGTGGCGTTGCGGCTGCCCGCGCCACCCGACGCGCAACCTGATCCGGGCTGGATCGTGGACACCCCGGGGGTACGCAGTTTCGGGCTTGCCCACGTCTCGGCAGAGAGCCTGCTGCACGGCTTTCCGGATCTGGTGGAAGCCACCGCCGACTGCCCGGCGAACTGCCCACACACGGCCGACGAGGCCGACTGCGCACTCGACGGCTGGGTGGCGGCAGGGCGGGCCGACCCACGCCGGCTGGCCTCGTACCGCCGGCTGCTGGCCTCCCGGGCCGGGGAGACCGACTCACGGACCGAGCCCGACCCGCCCGGGCGGCCGAAGTGACCCGGCGGTCGACGTGCCGCCGTCGCGGCGCGCCGACGGATCGCCGCCCGGCCCCTGGCGATGGCCCGGTGCCGGCGTCGCTACCGTGTCCGGCATGACCGGGTACGCCGCTGACCTGACCCTCGCCCACCGGCTCGCCGACGCCGCCGACGCCCTGTCGACGGCCCGGTTCCGTGCCCTGGATCTGAGGGTCGAGTCGAAGCCCGACCTGACCCCGGTCTCCGACGCGGACACCGCCGTGGAACGGGAGATCCGCGCCCTGCTTGCCGAGCACCGGCCCGACGACGGGCTGCTCGGCGAGGAATACGGCGCGACACCCGCCGCCGGCAGCCGCCAGTGGGTGGTGGACCCGATCGACGGCACCAAGAACTTCGTCCGGGGCGTACCGATCTGGGCCACGCTGATCGCCCTGCTGGAGGACGGCCGCCCAGTCGCCGGGCTGGTCTCCGCGCCGGCCCTGGGGCGCCGCTGGTGGGCGGCGCAGGGCACCGGGGCGTACGCGGGCCCGGACGCCGCCCACGGAACGCGCATCCGGGCTTCCGCAGTGAACCGGTTGGCCGACGCCAGCCTCTGCTACTCCTCCCTGGAGGGCTGGGAGGAGACCGGCCGCCTCGACGCGGTGCTGCAACTGATGCGGGACACCTGGCGCAGCCGGGCCTACGGCGACTTCTACGGTTACATGCTGTTGGCCGAGGGCGCGCTGGACGTGATGATCGAGCCCGAGTTGTCCCTCTGGGACGTGGCCGCACTGGTACCCATCGTGACCGAAGCGGGCGGCACGATCACCGATCTGGCCGGCCGTCCGGCTCCGGCTGGCGGCGACAACAGCACCCTGGCCAGCAACGGGGCGCTGCACGCCGACGTCCTTCGCCGGCTCGGTGGCCCGCCGCGCATTGACGCCCGGTAACCTCTATCCTCGCCAGGTGGCTACCTCCGGTTGGTGTTTCCTGGCGGCGATGATCGTCGCGTACGGCGTCGCCAACCTGTTGCAGTCGGTGGCCGCCGCCCGCACCACTGTGCATCACACCTTCGATCCCGGGTTGCTGCTGCGCCTGGCCGGACACCGCACCTACCTGGTCGGGCTGGCCTGCCAGGTCGCCGGTTTCGTCCTGGCCTTCCTGTCCCGGCGGGACCTGCCGCTGTTCCTGGTGCAGGCGAGCGTGGCCGCCGGGCTTGGCGTCACCGCCCTGCTCGGCGTGGTCCTGCTGAAGTGGCGGCTGCCGGTGGCCGAGGTCGCGCTGCTGGTGCTGCTCTTCGCCGGGATCACCGCGCTGGTGCTCGCCGCCCGGCCGGCGCCGTCGAAGGCCCTCGGCACCGCAGGCATGGTCGCCCTGCTGGTGGCCCTGGCGGTGATCGCGGTGCTGGGCTTCTTCGCGGTCCGGTTGCACGGCGCGCCGGGATCGGTGGCGCTCGGCTCACTGGCCGGGCTGGCCTTCTCCGCCGCCGCGGTGGCGGCCCGCCCGCTGGCCTCCGCGTCGAGTTGGGACGCGTTTCTCGGTGACCCGCTGCTCTACCTGCTCGTCGGCCATTCCGTGGTCGGCCAGTTGCTGCTCGGGCTGGCGATGCAACGCGGTTCCACCACGGCCGCGGTGGCCGCCATGGACGCGGCCGGCGCGGTGCCCGCCGCCACCGTCGGGTTGCTGCTGCTCGACGACAAGATCTGGCCGGGCCGGGAGTGGCTCGCCGGGATCGGGTTCCTGGTCACCCTCGCCTCCGTCGTCGGGCTCACCCGGTACGCGGAGCCGCAGCATCAGCACGCTGTCACCCGGGCGGTGGTGGGTGTTCCACCGCCGCTCGTGACGCCGTCCACGGCGCGCGTCGCCGGCCCGGCCGGCGTCATCGCTGATCCGCTTCCTCAGGCCGCCTCGACCGGCTTGCGCCGGCCCACCACCCGCTCGTAGAGCCGTTCCAGCGCACTGGCCGTGCGTTCCCAGGTGTAGCTGCACCGCACCCGGTCGACCGCGGCGTGCCCGTACGCGAAGCGGCCGGCGTTGTCGGCGAGCAGCCGACGTAGTGTCATCCCGAGGGTGCGTACGTCACCCGGCGGCACCAGCTTGCCGGTCACCTCGTCGACCACGGCGTCGGCGATGCCACCCATGGCGTAGCCCACCACCGGGACGCCGCAGGCCATCGCCTCCAGCGACACCCGCCCCGCCGAGGAGTAGTGCGGGGTGCAGGCCACCACGTCGGCCGAGCGGTACCAGGTGGCCATCTGCTCGTGCGGCACCGCGCCGACCAGGTGCACCTGCTCACCAACCCCGACCCGGTCGGCCAGTTCCCGCAGCCGCCGGGCCTCGGCGTGGTTCGCCAGTCGGTCCGTCGACGGCCCACCGGCGATCACCAGCTCCGCGTCACCGACCAGGCGCATCGCCCGGATCAGATCCTCCTGGCCGTGGCCCCGCCCGAGCCCGCCCACCGAAAGTATCCGGGGACGCTGCTCGCGCGGGGCGGCCTCACCATCGGGATGGAAGCGCTCGGTGTCGACCCCGGTCGGAACCATCGCGACAGACGTGCGTTGCAGGCCCAACCGGGTCAACTCGTCGACCTCGTCGTTGCACTGGGCGATTGCGATGTCCACCGCCCGGGTCAGCGCCCGCTCCAGCGGGATGCGGGTGACCGGGCCGTCGTACTGGGTGCCGAGATGACGCAGCTGTTCCATGCCGATCGAGTGGAACGTCTGCACCATCGGAATGTCGGTCTTACGCACCGCGTGCGCGGCGGCCAGGCCCCCGATCCAGTAGTGGCCGTGCACCACCTCGGGAGCCCAGTCGGCGGACCACCGGTCGGCCAGCCACTGGCCGAACGCCGCCACGTAGGGCACCAGTTCGGCCGTGGGGATCGGCGCGACCGGGCCCACCGGCGCCCGCTCCACACGGTAGCCGTCCACGACGTCGGTCTCCGTCGCCTCGGGGTCGTCCCGACGGGTGTAGACCCGCACGTCGTGACCCCGCCCGGCCAGTTCGGCCGCGACCCGTGCGATGTGCTGGTAGGTGCCGACGACGGTTCCGTCGCCGGACGGCGGCGCAGCCGCGTGGGCACAGACAAGGCCAACGCGCATGGGTCACCTCCGTGCGGATGAGGCGGTGGTCTCCGGTCAGAGCGTCCCATTAACCGGCCTCCGAAGAGCCGAAACCTCGCAGATCCGGGGCACGCTCGGCGGCATGAGCCGGACACCACGGGGTACCGACGAGGAATGTCCCTCGCCCGAAACCTGGCCGACGCCATCATTGTCATCACCGGTGCGTCCAGCGGCATCGGCACCGCGACCGCGTACGCCCTGGCCCGGCACGGCAGCACCGTGGTGCTCGCCGCGCGCTCGGAGCCGGCCCTGCGCGAGGTGGCCCGGCACTGCCGTGGGCTGGGCGGTCGCACCCTCGTGGTGCCCACCGACGTGACGGACGCGGACGCGATGCGACGGCTCGCCGCGACCGCGGTGGCGGAGTTCGGCCGGATCGACGCCTGGGTCAACAACGCCGCGGTCGGCACCATCGGGTTGTTCGACGAGATCCCGGTGGCCGAGTTCCGCCGGGTGCTGGACGTCAACCTGCTCGGCACGGCGAACGGGATCCGGGCCGCGCTGCCACACCTCAGTGCGGCCGGCGGCGGTGTCGTGATCAACAACGCCTCGCTGCTGGCCGAGGTGGCGATGCCGTACCAGTCGCCGTACAACACCGCCAAACACGCAGTCCGGGGACTGTCCGACACGGTTCGCCAGGAGCTACGGGTCACCGGCCGGGGGTCCGTCTCGATCTGCACCGTGCTGCCGGCCACCATCGACACGCCGTTCTTCCGGCACGCCGCCAATCACAGCGGCCGGCAGGTTCTTCCGCCGCCGCCGGTCTATCCGCCGGAGGTGGTCGCGAAGACGATCGTCCGGCTGCTGAAGCGGCCCCGCCGGGAGGCGTACGCCGGCGGAGCCGCTCGCCTGGTCGGCATGCAGTGGCGGCTGGTGCCGGCTCTGGCCGAACGGGTCCTCGGCTGGTACGGCCGGTACACCCAGTTCGGGCCGCCGCCAACGGCCGACACCAGCGGGAACGTCTTCCAGGCCGATGCCGCGGCGGCCACGGACGGCGGCTGGCACGGCCGACGTCGCCAACTGGTCCGGATCTCCGCCGCGTTCGGGCTGGCCGCCGCCGGTACCGCCGTCGGCACGGTCGCCGCGTTGGCCCGCCGGAGCAACCGCTGAACGCCGCCGGGACACGCGCCGGCCGACCAACCGCCCCGCCGGGACCGGTTACGGCGGGAGGGCAGCGGGTAGTGGTGGGTCATGCGCGACGACGAGTACCCGACCCCCGTGTCCGATCCCGAAGCCGACGGTCTGCCCGACACCGCCGACGACGATTCGACGGCCGGGGACGACGTGCTGACCGGACGGGAAGCGGACGGCCCGGCACCCGCTCAGCTGCCCGGTGACCGGACGCCGGTGGCGGTCGACGAGTTCGGCACCACCGCCGAGGAGCAGCTCGACGGCGAGTCGTTGGACTACAAGCTGAGCCGGGAACGGTTCGAGCTGCCGGTCAACGATCCGCTGGCCGGACCGGTCGACCCGGACATCGCGGCCGAGGCGGACAGCCGGGAGCAGGCGGCGCAGGCTCAGCTCGACGCCGACGTGATCGATCCCGGCCCCACCTCCGACCCGAAGTCCCCGGTCTCGCTCTATGACCACGACCGGTTGGGGACCAGCGCGGACGCCACCGTCGGCCGGCTGGTCGAGCCGGACGAAGGGGCGCACACCGACCAGGAGACCGATTCGATCGCGTACGACGCGGGGGCCGCCGGCGGCGGTGCGAGCGCCGAGGAACTGGCCGTGCACGAGACCCGGCCGCCGCACTCGGTCTGATCCGAACGGCGCCGCCGCTCAGTCGTCCAGGCCGCGCTCGATCGCGTACCGGGTCAGCTCCACCCGATTGTGCAACTGGAGCTTGCCGAGCGTGTTCTGCACGTGGTTCTGCACCGTACGGTGCGACAGCCCGAGCCGCTCGGCGATCTGCCGGTACGACATCCCCTTGGCCACCAGACGCAGCACCTCGGTCTCCCGGTCGGTGAGCCGGGGTGCCGCGTCCCGGGCACCGGCCGCCGCGTGATCTCCGCTCGTGGCCAGTCGGCGGTACTCGCCGAGGACCAGTCCGGCCAGCCCGGGTGTGAACACCGGATCGCCCGCCGCGGTGCGCCGCACCGCCTCCAGAAACTCCGCCAGCCCGGCGGATTTGAGCAGGTAGCCGGTGGCGCCGGCCTTCACCGCGTCGAGCACGCCCTGCTGCTCGCCGCTGGCCGAGAGCATGAGTACCCGCACTCCCGGGTGTGCCGTCCGCAGTCCCTGGATCACCTCGACGCCGGAGATGTCCGGTAGTTGCAGGTCGAGCACCACCACGTCGGGACGGGCCGCGGCGACCACCCGGATCGCCTGGCGACCCTCGCCGCAGCTGGCCACCACCTGGTGTCCCGCCTCGGCCAGGTCGCGGGCCACCCCTTCCCGCCACATCGGGTGATCGTCGACGACCATCACGCGTGCGCCGCTCATGGCTGCCTCCTCGGCACGGTCAGTTCCACCTCGGTGCCGGCACCCGGTGTCGAGCTGATCCGGGCGGTGCCGCCCAGGTCGGCCAGCCGGCCCCGGATGGCCTGGGCGATACCCAGCCGTCCCTGGGCCGCCGCATCGTTCAGCCGCTCGGGCGGAAAACCCGGCCCCTCGTCCCGAATCGACACGGTCACCACCGACTCCTCGTCCTCGACCAGCACCCAGGCTCGACCGCCGCCGTGCCGGGCCGCGTTGTCCAGCGCCGCGGCGACGGCCGCCGTCAGTTCGCGGGCCACCGCCGGGGGCAGCGGCACCGGGCCCGCCGGTGCGGACAACGACACGGTGGCCGAGGCGTGCCGGCCGAGCAGGGTACGCAGGTCCACCGGTGCGTCGGCGGCACCGGCCGGCACCGGTCCGGCACCGGAGATCAGCGACCGCAACGCCACCTCCTGCTCGCCGGCCAGCCGGGCCAACTCGCCCGCCTCCCCGTCGAGGCTGGCGCCCCGCCGCTGCACCAGGGCGAGCACCTGGAGCACCGAGTCGTGGATGTCCCGGGCCAGCCGTTCCCGCTCCCGGGTGGCGGCCTCCAACTCGACCGCCCGGTGCAGCCGCTCCCCGGCGGTCACCGTCAGCCGCGCGACGTGCCCCACCACCACGCCGGCGAGCAGCATCAGGATCGCTCCGTTGAACGCGCTCGGGGTGACGATGCCCCGGGTCGCCAGATCGGCCGCGCCGAGCACGAGTGCCGCGACCGCGCCGCGCCGCCGCCCGCCGGAGACGGCCCAGGCCAGCACCGGGCCGCTCAGCCAGGCCACGGGGAGGGTCGGCAGCCCCGCGTCGAGCGCCGGCCGGCCCATCGCCCACGGGGTGGCCAGCAGGATCGCCACCACCACCGCCAGATCGGCCAGGAGCAGTGGCCAGCCACGCCGCGCCGGGTCCGCGTACCCGATCGCGGTGACGGCGGTCCAGAGCACCATGAACAGCACCAGCGCCGTCGCGGCGAGGGGGTGGGCGTAGCGGTCAGAGTCGCGGATCAACACCACGCAGACGTACGCCAGGGAGGCCACCCGGAATACCGCGACGGCCCGCCAGAGCGGCACCTCGAAACCACCGGCAGCAGGCACGTGCGCCACGATGTCACAGGTCCTCGGGGCCGTCTGCGAACGATGCACCTCGAACAACACTGACGTACGGTGGTAAAAGCCGCGAAAAACTCTGCGATCTCTGTCGGGACGGGGCCATGACGAACTCAGGATCTTCCCCACCGCGTACGGTGGTGCCCATCGAACACGCCCTTTTGATCGCCGACGCCTTCGACCAGGCCCAGGTGACCGAACTCCGACACTCGGTCGCCTCGTGCGCACACACCGCAGGGCTACGCGACGACCGGCTGGACGACTTCGTGCTCGCCGTCAACGAACTGATCACCAACGCGGTGCGGCACGGCGGCGGGCAGGGTTGGCTGCGGCTGTGGAAAGAGTCCGGCCTGGTGTTGTGCGAGGTCGCCGACCATGGTCCCGGCATCAGCACACAGAGCCTCGACAACCGCAGCCGACCCGCGCCGGAGACGGCCGGCGGGTGGGGCCTCTGGCTGGCCCGCGAGCTGACCGACGCGATGGATGTCGAGACCGGGCCGGCCGGCACCACGGTACGCATCATCACCACGACCGTCCCCGCCGACCAGCATCTCGGCCGCCACCGCAGCGGCGAGTAGCGACTGCCGCGCCCGCCGGTCTTCGGCAGGAGTTACCAGCGCTCGCCGGTCAGCTTCTCGTAGACGTCCACGTAACGGGCCCGGGTGGCGTCGACCACGTCGGCGGGCAACTCCGGTGCCGGGCCCCGCTTGTCCCAGCCGCTGCGCGCCGCCCAGTCCCGTGCGTACTGCTTGTCGTAGGAGAACTGGGCGCGCCCCGGCTGGTACGACTCCGCCGGCCAGAATCGGGACGAGTCCGGGGTGAGCAGCTCGTCGCCGAGCACCAGGGTGCCGTCCGCTGCCCAACCAAGCTCGATCTTGGTGTCGGCGACCAGGATGCCCCGGTCGGCCGCCAGTTCGGCGCCCCGGCAGTACACGTCGATGGTCAGCTGCCGCAGCCGGTCGGCGGTCTCCGCGCCGACCTTGTCGACCACCTCGGCGAAGGTCATCGGCTCGTCGTGCTCACCCACCGGCGCCTTGGTGGACGGGGTGAAGATCGGCTCCGGCAGGATGGACGCCTCGACCAACCCGCGCGGCAGTTCGACGCCGGAGACCTTCCCGGTGTTCTCGTACTCCTTCAGGCCGCCGCCGGTGAGGAAGCCACGAGCGACGCACTCGACCGGAACCATCTCGAGCCGGCGGCAGCGAATCGCCCGACCGGCGAACTCCGCTGGCACGTCGGTGGCCGAGATGACGTGGTTGGGGACCAGGCCGGCCAGCTGCTCGAACCACCACAGCGACAACGCGGTGAGCAGCTTGCCCTTGTCCGGAATCGGGGTCGGCAGCACCACGTCGTAGACGGAGATGCGGTCGGAGGCCACCAGGATCAGGTCATCGCCCTCGGCGTAGACGTCCCTCACCTTGCCCGAGTGCAGAAGTTCCACGCGGACAAGTAGACCACGCGCCGGGCGTACCGCCGCTGGCGGTCCACGACCCGGCCGCCAGACGCACACGGCACCGGTGCGCCTGGTCAGCGCCGACGACGGGTCATCCGGATCACCAGCAGGACGATTACTGCCACCACCGCCAGGCAGCAGAGCAGGCTCAGGAAACCGAAGACGCCGAAACCGCGCCCGCGCCGTCGAGCCGCCTCCACCACCAGTTCGCCGGTGCCGGTCGACGCCCACGCCGCGACCGGGACGAAAACCGTCAGCACGACCGTACCCAGGAGCGTGCCGAGCCGCCCCCACCACCTACCGAAGGAAGACATGCGCCCATCCTCGCCGAGACGCGCAACCTCGGTCGGCCGAACGAAGCTCGTGTCGACGCCGGGACGGCACCGGACAACGACAGTGGCCCCGGACGAATCCGGGGCCACTTCTCGCAGTAGCGGGGACAGGATTTGAACCTGCGACCTCTGGGTTATGAGCCCAGCGAGCTACCGAGCTGCTCCACCCCGCGTCGGTAGGATCAGCCTACCTCATCCGTAACCCGACCCGACACCAGCCCCACCCGTAACGCCGAGGGCCGGCAATTCGCCCCGCTGGCTGGCCCGGACCAGCGCGGCACGGCCGCCCGGACGGGGATCATCTCCGGATGAAGAAGAGGCCCCGGACGAATCCGGGACCTCTTCTCGCAGTAGCGGGGACAGGATTTGAACCTGCGACCTCTGGGTTATGAGCCCAGCGAGCTACCGAGCTGCTCCACCCCGCGTCGGTAGATCCACCGTAGCGCACCACCCCCGCTGCCCGCAAAACGACCCACGCAACGCCCGGTTCGACCTCCGCCCGCACCGCCGATTTCCGGTGAGCGCTCGGCTCAGTCGCCGCTCAGACACGGTGAAGCCCGCGGCAGTGACGAGGAACGCCGGGCCGCGGGCTTCACGCGTTGGTTCGGTCAGCCGGTCGGTGAGGGACTGCCGGAAGGTGCCGGAGGACTCGCGTCGTTGCTGCCCGCCGCCTGCTGCGCCTGCTGGAACGCGGTGAGCGCCTCGTCCAGCGCGGCCAGCGCCCGGCCGTACCGCTCGAAGTCGCCGGATGCCTGGGCGGCGCGCACCTCGGTGATCGCGGTCCGTACCCGCTCGGCGGCCGCGCCGAGGTCGCCGGTGAGCGGCGGGGCGTCGCCCGGCGACGGAGTGGCCGTGGGCGAGGGAGTGGCCGTCGGCGACGGCGGCGGCTCCTCACCCTCCGGCGGTGGCTCCTCGCCCCCGGCCGGCGGCGGGTTACCGGCCGCTGCCTGCTTGCCCTGCTCGACCAGCTGCTTGATGCCGTCGGCGACGTTGTCCGCCAGCACGACGTAGGAGCCCCCGTCGCCGTACGACATCAGCACCTTCTGCAGCAGCGGATACGCGTCCTGCTGGTTGCTCTTGACGTAGACCGGCTCGACGTAGAGCATCCCGTTGCCGAAGGGCAGCGAGAGCAGGTTGCCGTACTGCACCTGGGCCTGGTTCGAGGAGAGCAGGTTCAGGTCCTGTAGGATGGTGGCGTTGGTGTTTGTCATCCGCTGGTGCACCTGCACCGGCCCGGAGATCGCCGTCTGGTCCGGCAGCTCCAGCACCTGCAACGTGGGCCTGCCATCCTGGTACGACCCGGAGATCAGCGCGGCCAGGTTCTGCCGACCGTTGGGGGTGACCGCGCTGGTCAGCTGGAAGCGCGGCGCCTCCTGGCCGGGGAACTGCGTGTAGAGGTAGTACGGCGGCTGCTTCTGCCCGCTGTCCGGCGCGTCCGGCACGTTCGGCACCTGCCAGAAGTCCTGCCCGGAGTAGAAGTCGCCGGGGTTGGTGACGTGAAACCGGGTCAGCAGGTTGCGCTGCACCTTGAACAGGTCGGCGGGGTACCGGAAGTGGTCGGCCAGCGCCGGTGGGATCTCGGCGCGTGGTTTGATCAGGTCACCGCCGAACGCCTTGTTCCACGCCTTGAGCACCGGGTCGTTCTCGTCGAACTCGTAGAGAACGACGGTGCCGTCGTACGCGTCGACGGTCGCCTTCACCGAGTTGCGGATGTAGTTGACGTTCTCCCGGGCCAGCTGGATGGTGCCCCGGCCGGTCAGCTCGTCGGTGGTTTCCTGCTGGAGGTTGACCCGCTCCGCGTACGGGTAGGTCGCGGCGGTGGTGTAACCGTCGACGATCCACTGCACCCGGCCGTCGACCAGGGCGGGGTACGGGTCACCGTCCAGGGTGAGGAACGGCGCGACCTTTTCCACCCGGTCCCGAGGGTTACGCACGTAGAGCAGCTTGGAGTTGTCGTTGACCGCCTCGGAGAGCAGGAAGTTCGCCTCCTGCTCCTTGATCGCGTAGAGCAGGCGACGGGTGAACGAGCCGATCTCGACGCCGCCGGAACCGGTGTAGGTGTAGTACGACTCCGGTCCCTCACCGTCGTCACTGCTCTCACCCGCCGGGCGGTCGAACTCGGCCGGGTTGGCGTCCGCGCTCGGCTTGCCGACGATGGCGTAGTCACCGGTGGCCATCCGCTCGCCGAAGTAGATCCGCGGCTGGCTCGCCGGGATCAGGTCGGTCGGCGACGCACACGACTCCTGCGACCGCTCGCCGAGCGAACCAGAGACGAAGAACGGCTGCCCACCGCAGACCACCCGGTTCGCGGGCGCGGCCACCACCCCGTACCCGTGGGTGTAGACGGTGTGCCGGTTGATCCAGTTGCTCTGCTGCGCGGTCAGCTCGCCGTAGTTGATCTCACGTACGCCGACCACGTAGTCCTGGGTCGCGCCGTTGAGCGTGTACCGGTCGATGTCGAGCTTGGGACCGAAGTCGTAGAAGCCACGGACCTGCTGGAGCTGGGTGTAGGTCTCGCTGACCAGCTGCGGATCGAGCAGTCGGACGTTCGGCACCACCGACGTGTCGGTGGCCAGGCTCTCCGGCGGGTTCAGGTTGTTGGCCGAGTACGCCGAACTCTGGGTGATGTCCAGCCCGAACGACGCGCGGGTGGCGTCGATGCTGCGCTGGATGTATGGCGCTTCCTTGTCCCGGGCGCTGGGCTTGACCTCGAAGGTCTGCACCGCCCACGGGTAGATGCCGCCGATCGCCACCGCGGAGACGCCGAGCAGGGCCAACGAGATGCCCGGCCAGACCAGGTTACGCATCCAGGCGTTGGAGAAGACGATGATCGCGATCGCCACCACCACGGAGATGTAGGCGAGGATCTCCTTGGCCGGCAGCAGGGCGTTGATGTCGGCGTAGCCGGCGCCGTAGACGTTCACGCCGTCGTTGTACTCCAACAGCATCGCCCGCCGGTCCAGCACGTACGCGACGGCCTTGAGCAGGACGAAGACCGCGACCAGCGTGCTCAGGTGGGCCCGGGCGGCGTTGCTCATCCGGTCGCCGACGCCCTGCAGGCGGAGCCCGCCGAACAGGTAGTGCACGGCCAGCGCGCCGAGCAGCGCCAGGACCACCGCGGTGAAGCCGAGCCCCAGCAGGAACCGCCAGAACGGCAACTGGAAGACGTAGAAGCCGACATCGACGCCGAACTCCGGATCGTCCACGCCGAAGTTGCCGCCATGCAGGAAGAGCAGCCACTGGTTCCAGCGGCTCTGCGCCGACAGGCCGGCGAACAGGCCGACGATGGCGGCGACCGCCGTGATCCACAGGCCCAGACGGGGGCCGAGCAGCATCCGGTACCGCTCCAGGGTGGCCTGTTCCGGTGAGTGGGGTCGCATCCGTGGGCGCAGCCGTTGCGCGAGCCAGAGGTTGCCGCCGACGATCGCCGCCATCGCCAGACCCGCGGCCAGGAAGAGCAGCAGCCGGGTGACCAGCACGCCCCGGAAGACCTCGGTGTAGTCGACCTCGGAGAACCAGAGCCAGTCCGTCCAGGCCTGCACTCCCCAGCCAAGCAGGGTGAACAGCACGAACACCCCGATCAGGACCCCGATCGTGACGCGTCCTCGTCGGCTCATCCTCGGCAGAGGGCTGCTGCTACGCATGACCACTGTTGGCTCCGCACGCTCGTTATGATCGGCTCCGACCAGGCACCCAGAGTACGGGGTGTTCCTGAAAGCGTGAGCGCAAGGTCATGCCGCGCGGCTCAGCAGTACGTCGGCTCGCTCCCGGAACGCAGCTTCTCCAGCGCGTCCAACGCCTCGTCGAGCGAGCCCACCTTGACCAACGGTAGGTCCGGCTGCCGGTTACTGACTGCCTCGGCGCAGTTGGCCGCCGGTACCAGGAACGTGGTCGCGCCGGCCTCCTTCGCGCCGACCAACTTCTGCGGGATCCCACCGATCGGGCCGACCTGCCCGGCGTCGTCGATGGTGCCGGTGCCGGCGATGATCCGGCCGCCGGTCAGGTCGTCCGGGGTCAGCTTGTCGATGATGCCCAGGGCGAACATCAGCCCCGCGCTCGGGCCACCGATGTCCTTCAGGTCGAAGGAGAGGGTGAACGGGTGCGGCTGCTGCTGCTCGATCTCGATCCCGATCCGGGGCCGACCGTCGTGCTCCTGGCTGGTGATGGTGTCGGTCCGCGCGGCGCCGTCCCGGGTGTACCCGATCCGCAGCGCGCTGCCCGCCGGCCGGGCCCGGATGAGTTCGGTCAGCCGGGAGGCGAACGGTACCGGTTCACCGTCGACCGACGTCACCACGTCGCCGGGGCGCAGCACCGTGGCCGACGGCCCGTCGGCGGCGACCGTCTTGACCACGACCTGCACCTCGTAGCCGAGTTCCCGCAGCGCGGCGGTCTCCGCGCTGGTCTGCGAGACCTGGAAGTCCTCGGCGTTGCGCTGTTCCACCTCCTCCTGGGTCTCCCCCGGCGGGTAGACCAGTTCCCGCGGCACCACGGCCTGCTCGTCGGAGAGCCAGCCCTGGATGGCCGAGCGGAGCTTGACGCCGGGCTGCACCCCCACCGTGGTCAGCCGCAGTTGGCCGGCGGAACTGGAGGCGTCCCGGCCGGTGACCTGGATGACCTCCTTGCCGTCCGCCTGGCCCAGCGTGTCGACGGTCGGGCCGGGACCGAGCACCACGTACGGGATGGGCGCGCCGAGCACCCCGATGCTGAGCAGTGCGGTGAGCAGGGCACCGAGCAGGACGGTCAGGCCGCGACGTCTCATGCGGCAGAGCGTACCGATCCCGGTCGCGGCGCCCGGCCGGCACGACCAACGACTTCGCCCTGAGCGCAACCGTGGTAGCGGCGGCTCGGGGCGGAGCGCGCGTACCGTAGACGTCGTGCCTGATATTCCGTTCGGTTTCGCGCTACCGGGTGGGCAGCCGCCCGACCCCAACGACCCTGCGCAGATGCAGCAGTTCATGTCGCAGTTGCAGCACCTGCTCTCCGCGTCGGGCAGCGGGCCGGTCAACTGGGACCTGGCCCGTCAGGTGGCGGCCAGTCAGCTCGCCGCGGCGGGCGACCCGGCGGTCTCGCCCTACGAGCGTCACACGGTGGAGGAGGCGCTGCGCATCGCCGACCTCTGGCTGGAGCCGGCCTCCGCGCTGCCCTCGGGCATCCGTACCACGGTGTCCTGGAACCGCAACGAGTGGATCTTCAAAACCCTCGACGTCTGGCGCAAGCTGTGTGACCCGGTGGCCAGCCGAATGGTCGGCGCGATGGGCGACCTGGTCCCGCCGGAGGCCCGGGCCCAGCTCGGCCCCATGCAGTCGATGGTCGCCACCCTCGGTGGCGCGCTCTTCGGCGGCCAGCTCGGTCAGGCCCTCGGGTCGCTCGCCGCGGAGGTGCTCTCCGCCGGCGACATCGGCCTACCGCTCGGGCCGGCCGGCACGGCCGCGCTCGTCCCCGCCAACATCAAGGCGTACGGCGAGGGGCTGGAGCTGCCCGAGGACGAGGTCCGCCTCTACGTGGCCCTGCGCGAGGCGGCGCATCAGCGGCTCTTCGAGCACGTTCCGTGGCTGCGGGGGCACGTCCTCAACGCCGTCGAGACGTACGCCGCCGGCATCCGGGTGAATCGGGAGGCGATCGAGGAGGCGATGGGACGGGTCGACCCGACCGACCCGGAGTCGATGCAGGCGATCGCCCTGGAGGGAATCTTCACGCCGGAGGACAGCCCGACGCAGAAGGCGTCGCTGGCTCGGCTGGAAACCGCCCTCGCCCTGGTGGAGGGCTGGGTCTGCCACGTCGTCGACGGCGCGGCCGACGGCCGGCTGCCGAACCTGGTGGCGCTGGGCGAGGCGTTCCGTCGCCGCCGGGCGGCCGGCGGGCCGGCCGAGCAGACCTTCGCGGCCCTGGTCGGGTTGGAGTTGCGGCCCCGTCGGCTGCGCGAGGCCGCGGCGCTCTGGGCGGCGCTCACCGAGCACCGGGGGATCGCCGGCCGGGACGCGCTGTGGGGGCACCCCGACCTGCTTCCCTCCGACGACGACTTCGCCGACCCGGTGGCCTTCGCCATGGCCGACGTCGACCTGATGACCGAGTTGGAGAACTTCGACTTCTCTGCACCGGGTGGCCCGGAGGAGAAGGCCCCGGGCGAGGCGGAACGCCGCGACGACACCGAGGGCGGCGAGGGCCGTACCTGACCTGCTGGACCCGGCCGGTGGCGGTCGCACCGAGACGGCGGTGTCAGCGGCTCCGGCCGGCACCGGACAGCAGGGTCCGGGTGTGCTCCCACCCGTCGAGCGCCGGATCGAGCCGGGCCAGATCCGCCGGGCCGCGCAGCCGGTGCCAGGAGGGGGTAACTGCCAGGTCGCCGGGACGGGGTGCCGCCGCCCGCACGGCCGCGGGCACCGTGGCGTCCAGGTCCAGCGGCGGCAACCAGGACGGTACGGGGAGGCTGGCCGCCACCCCGAGCAACCCGGGCAGGCCGCCCTCGGCCGGTGCGACCGCGACCGGTCGACTGGTCAGCGGACGCAGCAGCTTGCCGACGGTGAGTCCGGGCAGGTCGGGCGCGTCGCCCGCGACGACCGCCACCTGCTCGTAGCGGTCGACCGTCGACGGCGTCCCGTCCACCGGCCCGGCATCGGACTGCGGGTCCGGCCCGGCCGAGCCGTGCGCATCGGTCAGGGCCGCGAACACCGCGTTCGGGCTCGGCTCGGGCACCTCGTACACGGTCGTGCCGGGCCAGATCACCGCGTCGGCCAACCAGCGGTCGGCTCGGGTGACCGCCACCGCGGTGTCCACCTCGTTGAGCATGGCGAGCAAGTCCACCACGTCCTCAGCGAGCGCGCTGCGCCAGTCCACCGGGTCGACACCGGGTGGCGTCCAGGCGATCGGCGCGAGCAGCGCCACCACCACTCGTCGGGCCATTCACCGACCCTACCGCTGCGGCGCCGAAGCCCCGACGGTCTGTCAAGGGGCACCGGCGACGGCCGCCACGCCCTCCAGGTAGCCGCGCGCCCGTTCGGTCCTCGGGTACCTGCCGACGAGAGCCCAGAACTGCGCGTTGTGACTGGACACGATGAGGTGGACCAGCTCGTGCAGCAGCACGTAGTCGATCACCCAGTCCGGCATCTCCTGGATCCGGTGGGACAGCCGGACCGAACGGTCCGCCGGGGTGCAGGAGCCCCACCGCCCGTTCTGGTTGCTCACCCACCGGACGCTGGCCGGCAGGGCCTGGTTGCCGTACTCGGTGAGGTAGAGCTTGATCAGCCGGCTGGCGCGGGC
This sequence comes from Micromonospora sp. ATLC16, assembly GCF_057196645.1. Taxonomy (NCBI): domain Bacteria; kingdom Bacillati; phylum Actinomycetota; class Actinomycetes; order Micromonosporales; family Micromonosporaceae; genus Micromonospora; species Micromonospora sp. ATLC16. The sequence goes on along the minus strand of NZ_JBXUOW010000032.1, from coordinate 19,710 downwards.
GAGCAGTTCGGCGTCGGAGCGGACCAGGCGCCCCTCACGGGCCGCCAGCCGGGCGAGCATCCGGTCGACCCACTCGCTCTCCTCGGCCCGGGAGAACTGGTCGGGAATGAGGACCACGACCCGCTCCCCGTCGCGGTAGGCGGACACCGTACGTCGCCGACGCTGGCTGCGCCGTACCTCGACGACCGGCTTCCGCGGCCCAGCCATCAGTGGACCGCGCAGCCTCGGTTTGCTGTCACGTTGGCAAGCTAATGCGTTGTGACCAGGGGTCCGCAAGAGTCAACCCCCCGACACGCGTCCGGAAAATGGGGATTGGTCGCCAGGAGTCCCGAAAAATTTCTTGCCAGACCAGGGACAGCCGTCACGGTCACCCTTCGTGGTGGCCGCCGAGGTGTCACACTTGGCCAGCAACACGCTAAGTGATCATCGCTGCGCAGTTCAAACCGGGTTCCACGCCCCCGCTCGACCCCCTCACCAGCGCAATTGCGGGATGCTGGTCGGCGTGTCCCCGGCAAACTGACCGATCTGACGCAATTCGGCGTGCACACTCTCGACGTCGCCTTGCTCACAGGGGCAATGCGCAGCTGACATGGAACCGCCCACACCTGGGTAGGGTCCGCCAACCGGCGGTCACGTAGGTGGCCGCCGGACAGGACCGGCGCCGGACGCCCTGAGCGACCGCCACCGGGAGACCCACCGGGTCGCTATCGACCGGTGGACGACACGAGGAGGGCACACCGTGGCCGACCAGGCCCAGACCTACAACGGTTACTGCGTCAAGTGCAAGGAGAAGCGGGACTTCGAGGGCCGTGTCGAGGTCTCGAAGACCGGCATGAACATGGCCAAGGGCAAGTGTCCGGTATGTGGCACAACAGTGAACCGCATCCTGGGCAAGGCGAAGGTCTGACCTACGCGTACCGGATTCGGGGGGGGGGGGGGGGGCCCCCCCCCCCCCCCCCCCCCGCCCATGTGCAGGGTCACTGTCGGACCACCGACAGTAGTACCCGCGAGCTGTGGATAACTCGCCAAAGCCTGTGGACAGCCCTGGATCTGGAGCCGGCCACCTGTGGACAACGATCGACGGAAAGCGTGGACGCGGTCACTATTCGTGCTCATGACGCGAACCGCCGATCAGCCGCCTTCTCCCCGTCCCCGCCTGCTACCGGGGCTCACCCGTCTCTGGCGCGACCGGCACACCCTTCAGCTCGGCCTCGGCCGGGAGCGGGCGGTCCTGGTCGAGGTGGCCGACCCCCGAGCGGCCCGGCTGCTCGACCTGCTCGACGGTACCCGCAGCGAACGGCAGGTGCTGGCCGGGACGGAAGTCCGCCCGGAACACGCCCGCGCTCTGCTCGATGCCCTGCGCACCGCCGGTCTGGTGGTGCCGGCGCACACCCTCCTACCCCGGGACCTCACCGGAACGCGACGGACCCGCCTCGCCGCCGAGGCCGGCGCGCTGGCGCTGGCCGCCGCCCGGTTGCCGGGCACCCCCGCCCAGGTGCTCCGACGCCGCCAGACCGCCCGGGTGACGGTCACCGGCAGCGGTCCACTCGGCCCCGCCATCGCGGTCGCACTGGCCCAGGCGGGCGTCGGCCACGTCCACCCCGAATTGCCCGGGGTGGTTCGTCCGCTAGATCTCGTCGGCACCGGTATCGCCGCCGCGGAGATCGGCAGGCCGCTCGATGCCGCAGCCCGGGCCGCGGTACAGCGGGCCGCCCCGGGCACCGGCACCGGCCCGCTGCGTCGGCCCCGCCCCGACCTGGTCGTGCAACTCGGCTGTGACCGGCCGGCAGCGCTGCTGGCCGCCGGTCACGCCCAACGGCGACAACCGCACCTGCTGGTGGACATCCGGGAGGGAATGCCGACGGTCGGACCAATGGTCCGCCCGCCGGTCGGCCCCTGCCTGCGCTGTCTTGACCTGCACCGGGCCGACCGGGACCCCGGCTGGCCGACGCTCGCGGCCCAGCTCGCCAGCGCCCCGCCCACCCCGGCCTGCGCCGTGAGTCTGCTGCTGGCGGCGACCGGATTCGCCGTCGGTGAGGCGTTGAGCCACCTCGACGGCGGCGCCCCCGAGACCCTCGGCGGATCGGTCGAGGTGTTGGCGTCCGGCAGCCTCCGGCGGCGCTACTGGCCGCCGCACCCGCGCTGCCGATGCGGCGGCTGACCGATGCGCCGGCAGCGGGTGCGCCTGCACGGCAGCAGCGGGCCTGCCGAGTCGGTAACAATGACCAAGTGACCGACATCCCGCGCCGGGCCGTGTCCCGGACCGCCAAGCTCGCCGCTCTGCCGCTCGGCTTCGCCGGACGGACCGTCCTCGGCATGGGAAAGCGCGTCACCGGGCTCGCCTCCGACGTGATCTCCGCAGAGATCCAGCAACGCACGGCCGAGCAGTTGTTCAGCGTCCTCGGCCAGCTCAAGGGCGGGGCGATGAAGTTCGGTCAAGCGCTGTCGGTGTTCGAGGCCGCCCTCCCGGAGGAGGTCGCCGCGCCCTACCGGCAGGCGCTGACGAAACTCCAGGAGGCCGCGCCGCCGCTGCCCGCCGCCAGCGTGCACAAGGTGCTGGCCGAGCAGCTGGGGCCAGCCTGGCGGGACCGGTTCGTGAGTTTCGACGATTCCCCGGCCGCCGCGGCAAGCATCGGGCAGGTGCACCGGGCCGTCTGGCGGCTACCGGACGGTTCCGGCCGCGACGTCGCCGTGAAGATCCAGTATCCCGGCGCCGGAGATGCCCTGCTCGCCGACCTGAAGCAGCTCTCCCGGCTCGGGGGCATGTTCCGGGCCATCCAGCCGGGGCTGGACATCAAGCCTCTCCTGGCCGAGCTGCGGGAGAGGATCACCGAGGAACTGGACTACGAGTTGGAGGCGGAGTCGCAGCGGGCCTTCGCCGCCGGGTACGCCGACGACCCGGAGATCTACGTACCGGAGGTCTGCTTCGCCTCGTCCCGCGTCCTGGTGACCGAGTGGGTCGAAGGCAGGCCGCTGGCCGACATCATCCGGTCCGGCAGCGAGGAGCAGCGCGACGAGGCGGGCCGCCTGATGGCCACCCTTCATCTCTCCGCGCCGGCTCGGGCCGGGCTGTTGCATGCCGATCCACATCCGGGAAACTTCCGGCTGCTGCCCGACGGTCGGCTCGGCGTGATCGACTTCGGGGCGGTGGCCCGGATGCCGGAGGGTACGCCGGAACCGATCGGCCGCATCGCCGGGCTGGCCCTGCGCGGCGATGCCGACGGGGTGGAGGCCGGGCTGCGGGCCGAGGGCTTCGTGAGTGGCGCGGAGCCGATCGACGCGCACGCCCTGTTGGAGTTCCTGCGTCCGATGCTGGAGCCGATCGCCGCCGACGAGTTCCGATTCACCCGGGCCTGGCTGCGTGCCGAAGCGGCCCAGCTGGCCAGCCCCCGCTCCCCGGCGTACCAGTTCAGCCGACAGCTCAACCTGCCGCCGTCCTACCTGCTCATCCACCGGGTGACGCTCGGGTCGATCGGGGTGCTCTGCCAGCTGGAGGCCAAGGCCCCCTACCGGGGCATCCTGGAGCGCTGGCTACCGGGATTCGCCCCGATCGGTTGAGCCCGGACGCGACGCGGCGGGCGGGGCCGAAAGGTCCCCGCCCGCCGTCTGCGTGTTCGTCCTAGAGAACGCCCAGTTCGCGAGCTGACCGGGCGCGGCCGATCATGGCGATCGTACGGGCGGATCGGGTTGCCTCAGTGCTCGTGGTGGTGCGACCGGCCTGAGGCCGGAGCATTCGAGCCCTCGACAACGCTTCGTGGAGTAGGTGCATCTCGGCTCCGTTCGGAAGGTGCAACACGGTGGTCAGCTTTCTCTCGGCCGGCGCGACACCGGCGGGGTCGGTCTGAATCGGGAACATGTCAGGCCGCCAGCCGGACAGCGCTGCGCGACGCGGCGAGACCATTGGCCGCCAGCCGCGCCTCGGCCTCGACCCGCAACTCGGCGTCACGGGCAAGGTCCTCCTTGCGCGGGCGACCACGGGGCCGCTTGCGCGGAACGACCGCGCCACGCTCGAAGATCTCGCCACCCCAGACGCCCCACGGCTCGGCCCGCTCGACCGCGCCGGCCAGGCACTCGACGCGCAGCGGGCAGTCCCCGCAGAGCGACTTGGCCAGTTCCAGCTCGGTAGGCGAGTCGGAGAACCACAGGTCGGGGTCGAACTTCCGGCAGGGCAGGTTCGCCTCCACCTCGACGCTCACGTCGAGTGGGGCCAACGCCAGACTCATCGCCCGGTCACCTCTCTCTCACTGCGATCTCGTAGATCGCTGTTGCGACGTACTTCGGCGGTGCAAAAAAACTGAGGCCGCGGATCCCGGTGTGCGGGTTCCGCGGCCTCGAGGTGAGCCGGTGGTCTGTGGTCAGACCGGTCTACCTCGAGGTGGAACACCGCGGAGGTCCATCCGCTTGTTGACGCCATCGACGCCCTTGCCCGTGAAGCCACTGCTCCCCTGGAGCCCGTTCGTGACCGGTGCGTTGATCAGCTCGGCCTGAATCTCGGCCCGGTGCACCTGCGGAGCCCACGGTCGCGCAGCGACGGCGGTGGCCCGGACTTCCGCCAGCGGAGCGGCGGCCGTCAGGGCAGCCGACAGCGGAGCGACGGCAACGGGCAGCGCCGTCGGACGCTGGTAGATGTAGCTCTCCATCGGTGCCACCTCCTTGACGTTCACTCGTGGTCGACCCGGAAACAGACCCCGTGAGCAGCCCGAACAGGGCCCCTTCCGAGGTGTGCCCTGAGGCTATGCCGGCTGGTGGGGCGAGGGCAAACGAATTAACGGTCGGATTCAGAAAGTTTTCTGCGGGCAGATTTCATCGACGGTCGCGCCCCCCACCAACGCCAGCACCGCCTCCCCGTACAGGCCCAGTTTGCGCGGTCCGATCCCGGCGATCGCGACCAGCTCCTCGGCCCGGCCCGGCCGCCGCTCGGCCAGTGCCACCAGCGTCGCGTCGGTGAACACCACGTACGCGGGCACCTTCTGCGTGCCGGCCACCCGAGACCGCCACTCGCGCAGCCGCTCGTGCAACTCGTCGTCGATGTCGGACGGACAGGTGGCGCACCGGCCCAGCTTGCGGTCCGGCCCGGCGAGCAGGGTCGTGCCGCAGATCCGGCAGGACACGATCCGGGTGGCGGGCCGCCGCTGCGGGGCCCGCCCCGGCCGTCCCGCGTCAACCCGCTCCGTCGCGCCGGCGGGCGCGAGTTGCGGCAGAAATCGACTCGGTCGCCGGGGCCGGCCGCCCGGTGAACGCGTCGAGGCGTACGACAGCCAGAGCCACTGGCGGGCCCGGGTGATACCGACGTAGAGCAGCCGGCGTTCCTCCTCGACCTGCTCGGTGGTACGCGCGTACGTGGTGGGCAGGGTGCCCTCCGCCAGGCCGACCAGGAAGACCGCGTCCCACTCCAGCCCCTTGGCGGAGTGCAGGGAGGCCAGCGTCACGCCGTCCACGGTCGGTACGTGCTGCTGGGCCGCCCGCCGGGCCAGTTCCTCGGTGAAGTCGGTCAGGGTGACCGGACGCTCCACCGTGGCGGCCACACCCAGCGGCAGGATCTCCGGGGTGGCCGCGTACTCCTCGGCGAGCTGCACCAGCGCGGCCAGTGCCTCCCACCGCTCCCGGGCGACACCCCCCGCCGGGGGAGCATCGGGTGCCCATCCGACGCCGGCCAGCGCCTCGACCACCGCTGCCCGCAGCGGGGTCTCACCCGGCAGCGACCGGGTCGCCGCGCGCAGCGCGACCATCGCCTGGCGCACCTCGGCGCGTTCGAAGAACCGCTCCGCCCCCTGGACCTGGTAGGGCACGCCGGCCTCGGCGAGCGCCTTCTCGTACGCCTCGGACTGCGCGTTGGTGCGGAACAGCACGGCGATCTCGCGGGCCGGGGTACCGGCGTCGATCAGCGCCCGACAGCGGGCGGCGACCGCGGCGGCCTCGGCCGGCTCGTCGGTGAAGATCCGCCGCTCCGGCTCCGGGCCGGCCGGCTGCTGCCCGACCAGTTCCAGGCGCAGCCGCGCCTCGGTGCCCCGCGCCTGCGAGATGACCGCGTTGGCGAGCCCGACCACCTGCGGCGTCGACCGGTAGTCGCGGACCAGTCGGACCACGGTCGCCGCCCGATGCCGACGCGGGAAGTCGACCAGGTACGCCGAGGTGGCCCCGGTGAACGAGTAGATGGTCTGGGAGGCGTCGCCGACCACGGTCAGGTCGTCCCGTCCGCCGAGCCAGGCGTCCAGCAGCCGCTGCTGCAACGGGTTGACGTCCTGGTACTCGTCGACGACGAAGTGCCGGTACTGGTTACGGACCTGCTCGGCGACGTCCGGATGCTCCTCGATCCCCCAGACCGCGGCACGCAGCACGTCCTCGAAGTCGATCACTCCGCCGGTCCGCTTGAGCCGCTCGTACGCGGCGAACACCTCCGCCACCTTCGCCGGCTCGTGCGAGGTCTCCCGCAGCGCCTTGGCGGCGGCCACCACGTACTCACCCGGCTCGACGAGGGAGGACTTGGCCCATTCGATCTCACCGGCGAGGTCGCGGGCCGCGGTCCGGTCGGCCCGTAGGCCGGCTCGCGCCGCGGCGAGAGTGACCAACCGGACCTTGCTGTCCAGCAGCTCGGGCATCGCCCGACCGTCGAGCAGCCGTGGTGCGAAGTAACGCACCTGCCGCAGCGCCGCCGCGTGGAAGGTGCGTGCCTGCACGCTGGCCACGCCGGCCACGACGAGCCGCTGACGCAACTCCGCGGCGGCCCGGGCGGTGAAGGTGACCGCGAGCACATGCCGGGCCGAGATCTCACCGGTCAGCGCCCGGTACGCGATCCGGGACGTGACGGCCCGGGTCTTGCCGGTACCGGCACCGGCGAGCACGCAGACCGGGCCGGCCGGGGCGGTCACCGCCGCGCGTTGCTCCGGATCGAGCCCGGCGAGCACGCGTTCGGACGCGGAGTTAACCACCACAGCGGGGAATTGTCGCAGCTTCCCCGGACGTTGCAGCGGATAGCCTGTGCTTGATCGGCAAGCCATCGGGCGCGACGTTGGAGGATCTCACCATGCTGACGATGTATTCCACTCCCTGGTGCGGCTACTGTCACCGGCTGAAGTCGCAGCTGGACCGGGAGGGGATCGCCTACCAGGTGGTCGACATCGAGCGGGATCCGGCGGCCGCGACGTTCGTGATGCAGGTCAACGGCGGCAACCAGACGGTGCCCACGCTGCGCTTCGCCGACGGCAGCGCGCTGACCAACCCGTCGATCAACCAGGTCAAGCAGCACCTGGCGAGCATCGCCGCCTGATCGCACCGGCACACTTCCCGCGCTCCCCTCGCCTCTTCCGCGCCGATCATGAAGTTGTCGCCCAGGTAGGCGCCTACCTGGGCGACAAACTTCACGGTCAACTGGGTTGGACGGGGTCGGGGGTTCGGGCGAGGGCACCGACCTCGGCCTCGGGTGCCCGGCGTTGGGCGGGAACCGGGAGCCGCACCGGCGGCCCGGGTGGTGGACTCAGCCGGCGGCCACGCCAGAGGTAGTTGCCGGCGAGCAGGGTCGCCAGGCCGACCGACGCGAAGACCAGCCGGTAGTCGAGCAGGGCGACGACCAGCGCACCCATGCCGATCGAGAGCGCCTGCGGGCACCTGACCGCCGCCTCGGCGGCGGCGGCCACCCGGCCGAGCAGCTCCGGTGGGGTCCGTCGCTGGATCAGGGTGTGCAGCCCGACCAGGGTCAGCGGCAGCGACAGGCCCGCCACCAGCACCGCGGCGAGGCCGAGCCACAGATTTGGGTACGCCAACATCAGCGCGGCAGGTCCGAAGAGCGCCACTCCGAGAGCCAGGGCACCCAGCTCACCGACCCGCCGCAGCACGGCGGCGGAGAGCAGCCCACCCACCAGGCCACCGATGCCCTGCACGGTGAAGAGCACGCCGACGAACGCCGGTTCCCGCCCGAGCCCCCGGTCGACGTACGCGAAGATCAACGACTCGGTGAAGCCCATCACCAGCGAACCGAGACCGTAGCCGAGCAGCGCCCGCCGCAATGCCGGCTCGGCCGCGAGGTGGCGGAGCCCGGCGACCAACTCCCGCAGCCAGCGCGTTCGGTCCCCGGAGCCACCGGCCGACACGCCGGACGACTCGTGCGGCGTCGGCGAGCTGCCTGACGTGGGCGGAACGGGCGGCGCAAGCGACGTACCGGTCGCAGCGGCCGGCCGCGGCGCGCCGACCACCACGGCGGCGATCAGGAATCCGACCATTCCCACCAGGGCCAGCAGCCAGCCGCCGAACGCCACGTAGAGGCCGGCACCGGCGAGCGGGCCGATCAACCGCAGTCCCTGCCGTGCCGTCTGCAACGCCCCGTTGGCCTCGCCGAGCAGGTCCGGCGGCAGCAGTTCCCGCACCAGCCGGCTGAGCACCGCGCCGACGGTCAGGTTCGACAGCCCGTACAGCGCGGCCACCGCGTAAATGATCCACATGTCGCCCGCGTCACGGACCGCGAAGAGCGGGGTGAGCAGCAGCGCCGTCGCGAGGTTGGTGACCACGAAGAGGGAACGCCGCGGACACCGGTCGACGAACCAGCCGACCAGCGGCGCCAGCACGCGTGGCGCGAGGATGACGAAGATCGTGGCGCCGGCGAGGCCGTCCGATCCGGTGAGGTCCTTCACCCACACAGCGAGCGCCAGCAGCAGGATCGACTCGGCGGCCATGCTGGCCGACAGCCCACCGAAGAGCAGACGGAAGTCCGGGCGATTCAGGACGGTGCGCATTGATCCTCCGGTGGCGCGACTCGGGACGGCGGGCGGCTTCGGCGGGGCCGGCGACGCGCGGATCGCGCCGACCAAAGTCGCTGTCGGGTCTGCGTATTTCTGGTGACACGCCCTCCGCCGGCACCTCCGACGGAGGGCGCGACGTCCATACTGGCCGTGGGGGGCGAATTTCATACAGTTACCGTCGCGTCTGCGGCGGTCGACGGAAAAGAGGACACTGTGCCTCCTGCCGCACCCAGCCCGATCCTGCGCCGCCGCCGGCTCGGCGGCGAACTGCGCCGCTTGCGCGAGGCTGCCGGGCTCACCGGCGACCAGGTCATCGAACGCGTCGGCTGGGCTTCCGCCTCCAAACTGTCCCGCCTGGAGAACGGTCGCAGCCGCCCCGATCCGGCCGATGTCCAGGATCTGCTCGACCTTTACCACGTCGACGACACCGTCCGGCTGGAGCTGCTCAGCTTCACCCACGAAGCCGGCGACATGCGTGGTTGGTTGAAGCGATATCCGGCGATGACGCAACAGCAGCGCGGCTTCGCCGAGCTGGAGGCGGGTTGCGCTGAGATCTCCGAGTACAACCCGGTGCTGGTACCGGGTTTGTTGCAGACCACCGGGTACGCGCGGATGCGGATCTCCTCGGCCTGGCAGGTAGACCAGGCGGCCGGCGCCCCGGAGGCCGAGGACGAGATCGAGACGGAGATCAGAGCCCGATTGGCGCGCCAGTCGGCACTCACCCGGGAGACCGACCCACCCCGCTACACCGCGGTGCTGGAAGAGTCCGCGCTCGGTCGCCGGGCCGGACCACCGGAGGTGCTCCGCGAGCAGTTGGCGCAGCTCTGCGAGCTGGCCATGCTGCCGAACGTCAAGCTGCACGTGCTGCCCCGGGACACGCCGATCGGTCAGTGGTACCTCCCGCCGACCGCGTTCTCGGTCTATCGGTTCGCCGACCCCCTCGATCCGGAGACGCTCGCCATCGAAGGTGGCTTCACCGACGTCATGTCGACCGAGGTAATCACTCTAAATCGCTATAAAGTGGTGTTCGAGTGGCTATGCACGGCGGCACTCTCCGCAACGGACACCCTCTCCTGGCTGATGGATTCGTCGGGACGGCTGTCCGGCGCGGTGATCCCGCCCACTGTGGCGGGTGGTCCGGCAACGGCGCCGGCTCAACGCCGCAGCCCCTCCGGGCGCCTGAAGGAACGGTGACCAGCACCGGCCCGCCGTCGGGAGGTGCGGTGCCACTCGGTCCATCGGTTCACCTCAGGAGCGCAACGATGAACGAGTTCCGCAACACGCCGTCCGTCCTCGCCCAGCTCGCGGACGCACCCTGGCGCACCAGTACGCGCAGCCAGACCTCCAACTGTGTGGAGGTCGCACCGCTGTCCAACGGCCCGGCCGCGGTGGCGCTGCGCGACAGCAAGGACCGGGGTGGCCCGGTGCTGCTGTTCGGCCGGACGGGATGGCAGGGTTTCATCTCCGGTGCCAGGGACGGTCAGTTCGACAACCGCTAGCGCGGACGCCCGCGGGGCCGCCGGCTTGCTCAGCCGGCGGCCCCGTTGTCGTCTGTCCCGCATCGACGCTGAGCAGGGATCGGATGATCGGTCGGGTCTGCGGACCGACAGGCGCGTTTCACTTGCCGGGACAGGCGTCGGGCGTACGATGACGGAACAGTGACGTGGAACTTCCACGGTCGTCCACGCCGACGACCGCGACGCCGCGCTGCTGCTGGCCCGCGCGATCGCCACCGTGGGCTCCGTACGCTCCGGCAAGCAGCGAGTCAAGGTACTGCCGCTGAACGACGTAGGCCACCAACGAGCCGCCCCCGCCTGGCCCGGCACCTGAACCACCACCCGTCCGTCGTGGTCGACCGGCTCCCCCGCCGAGTTCCTCACCCAGCCGACCACGACGGCCCCTGTCTCCGGTCCGTGACCGCCGCGGCAACGACGGTCACGGACCGGGGCCGCACTCCGGATCGCCCCTCAGCAGTGCCCGTCGAGCCAGCGGTGCACCAGAAACAGCGCGATCGACGAGGGGGGTGGCAGCAGCAGACGGACACCGCCCACCTCGACCGGCCGGCCGGCGAGCGTCGCCTCGATCTCCTGCCGGGAGAACCAGCGGGCCTCGGCGATCTCAGCCGGATCCAGCCGCAGCGGGTGCCCCGGGTCGGCGGTGGCCAGGAAGCCGAGCATCAGCGAGCCGGGGAACGGCCAAGCCTGGCTGCCCGCGTACCTGATGTCGGAGACCTCGACGCCGACCTCCTCGCGGACCTCGCGCAGCACCGCCGCCTCGGCCGACTCCCCCGGCTCCAGGTAGCCGGCCAGGCAGGAGAACCGTCGCCCGTGCTTCGTACTGGGCCAGGTGGCGTTGTTGCCGAGCAGGCACCGGCCCTCGCCACCGTCGATATCGTCGTGCACGAGCACGATCATCGCCGGGTCGGTACGCGGCCACACCCGCTCGCCGGTCGGGTCCACCCGGATCCAGCCGGCCTCGTCCGCCCGGGTGGGCTCACCGGTCACCGGGTGGTATAGATGCCGCAGGTGCCAGTTGGTCAACGCCAGCGCGGTGGTGAACAGTCCGGCATCTCGGTCGCTGAGCAGGTGTCCCATGTTCCGCAGCTGCGCCGGTCGGGTCTCCGGCACCGTCGGCAGGGTGCCGTGCACACAGAAGACCGGCGTCCCGTCCGGCTCGACGCCGAGGAACATCGCGCCGGCGGCGAGGGCCGGCGGCAGGTCGCCGGCGGCCACCAACACCAGTTCCGGCTCGGCGGTGTCGGTACGCACCAGGGCCCGCCCACCCGCCTCGACGTCCAGGACCAGCACCCGCGCCCCGGCCCACGCCTGCGCCAGCCACTGCGGATCGGTACGCCGGTGCGCCGCACGATTCAGCGTGGACCGGGCCAGCGGCGGGCTGCTGTTCCCGCAGCCCCTCACCGCGACGCTCCACCGGGACGCCGGCCGGCGTGTGGCGCCGCGACACCACGACGCACGCTCGTCACGGGACAGGAACGGTCTCGACCTGCGCCAGCGTGGCCAGCGGCGCGGCGATCCGCTCGGCGTCGCCGAGCACGACCGTGACAGCTCGGGAGGGCGCGAGATAGCGAGCCGCCGCCTCGATGACGTCGTCGATGCCCACCTTCGTCAGCCGGGCCGCGTGTTCGGCCAGGAAGTCCAACCGCAGCCCGTTGCCGGCGTACGCGCTGACCAGCGAAGCCAGCCCGGCCTGAGTGGAGATGCCGAGCTGGAGCGTGCCGAGGGCGTACTGCCGGGCCTGTTCCAGCTCCTCCGGGGCGGGCGGCACGGTGGCGAGCCGGCCCAGCTCGTAGCTCGTCTCCAGCAACGCCGGCGCCGTCACCTCGGTGGCCACCTCGGCGGCGGCCACCAGCACCGAGCCGGCCACCGCGTGCTCGATCAACGAGTGCGGACCATAGGTGTAGCCCTTGTCCTCCCGGATGTTCTCCACCCACCGCGACGAGAAGTAACCGCCGAAGATCAAGTTCGCCAACTGCAAGGCGGCGTGGTCGGGATGGGTACGCGGCACCGCCGGCAACGCCACCCGCATCGACGACTGCACCGACCCGGGTCGGTCGACGAGCAGCAGCGGACCCGGTTCCAGCGGCGGGGCGGGCGGCACGTCGGTCGGGTGCCCGGCACCGTTCCAGCCACCGAGGGCCTTCTCGGCCGCGTCCAACGCCCGCTCCGGGCGCAGATCGCCGACCAGCACGAGGACCGCACCAGCCGGATGCACCCGCTGGGCGTGCAGCGACCGCAACGCCGCCGGGCGGACCGCGGCGACCTGCTCCGGGTTCGGTGTCTGCAGGGCGTACGGGTGACCGTCGAAGATCCGCCGGAGCAGTGCCGTACGGGCCAGGTGCGCTGGTTGGCTCCGAGCTACCTTGATGCCGTCGACGAGCCGACCCCGCTCGACGCCCACCCACCCGGCCGGGTAGTTCGCACCGGTGACGACCTCGGCGAGAATCTCCAGCATCCGGTCCAGCCCGGTGGCCAGACCGGTGCCGAAGATCATCAGCCGGTCCGGGTCGAGCCCGGCCGAGAGCCCGCCGCCGATCTTCTGCAACTCGGCAGCGATCTGCACGCTGTTCATCGTCTCGGTGCCGGCGAGCAGGGTCTGCGTGAGCAGGTGGCCCCGGGCCAGGTGGGCCCGTCCGAAGGGCATCCAGAGTCGCAGTTCCACCAACGGCACCGCCGGCCGGCGCACCACGATGACGGTGAGCCCGTTGCCGAGCGTGCGCTCGGCCTGCCGGGGCAGCTTGAGCCGGCGGGTCGGTCCCAGCGGCGGCAACTGTCGTCGCGGTACGGTCGCACTCACCGGGGTTCACCTTCCGTTCGTGACTGCGGGGCTCGCAACACCGGCTCACTCCTCGCACTCACCGGGACCCACCTTCCGTTCGTGACTGCGGGGCTCGCAACACCGGCTCACTCCTCGCACTCACCGGGATTCACCTCCGGGGAGGACCTCGATGGAGGCGCGGCGCTCCGGGCGCAGGGTGGCCGCGGCAGCCCGGACCTGCTCGTCGGTGACCTCACCGATCAGGCTGGGCAGCTCACCGAGCAGCCCCGGCTCACCGCGCTGCTGCTCCAGCACCGCCATGCCCAGCGCCCGGCCGAGCACCGCATCGGTCTCCCGCAGCAGGTGGGTGGCCATCCGCGCCTGGGTACGGGCCAGTTCGCCGCCGCCGAGCCCGTCGTGGGCGAGCCGGTCCAGTTCCTCGTCCAGGGTCCGCAGCACCTTGTCCACGTCACCGCCGGGCGGCAGGTGCACCTGGAGCAGCAACGCGGTCGGATCGCGTACGTCGAATGGGTCGCCCATGAAACCCAGGTAGCCACCGACGCTGGTCACCGAGCGGTCCCGGCGCACCAACCGCTCCACCAACCGCGACGCGTCACCGTCGGTGAGCACCTCGGCCAGCACCACGTACGGCAGGTAGGCGGCGAAGTCGCCGATCGGGTCCGGTACCCGCCATGCCGACGCCACCGCCGGCAGCGGAGCCAACTTGTCGGTGTACTCGGTGCGCCGCTCGACGGTCAGGTCCGGCTCGGCGAAGTCCGGCCGGTCGGGCGCCGGACGGGCCGGTACGTCACCGAAGTGCCGCTCGATCAGCGTGACGGCCTCGGCGGTGTCGATGTCCCCGCTGACCGCGAGCACCGCGTTGCCGCTGGCGTAGTAGTGCCGGAAGAAGTCCGCGGCGTCGGCGACGGTGGCCGACTCCAGATCATCGAAGGAGCCGTACCCGTCATGGGCGTTGGGGAAGGTGTCGAACAGCACCGGCGGCAGGGTCAACCAGGGAAACCCACCGTACGGCCGGTTGAGCACGTTGACCCGGATCTCCTCCTTGACCACGTCGACCTGGTTGCGCAGGTTCTCCTCGGTCAACCGAGGGCCGCGCATCCGGTCGGCCTCCAGGAACAGCGCCCGTTCCAGAGCGTTGCTCGGCAGGGTCTCGAAGTAGTCGGTGTAGTCCAGATGGGTGGAGCCGTTGAAGGTGCCACCGGCGCCCTGCACATGCCGGAAGTGGGCCAGCTTCTCCAGATTCTCCGAGCCCTGGAACATCAGGTGCTCGAAGAGGTGGGCGAAGCCCGTCCGCCCCTCTGGCTCGGAACGGATGCCGACGTCGTAGACGACCGCCACCCCGATGACCGGGGCGCTGCGATCGGGGGTCAGGACGACCCGTAGGCCGTTGTCGAGGGTGAACCGTTCGACCGGATACCTCGTCGCTGGGATTCTCGCTCTGCGGGTCGACACGGATCCGACCCTAACGTCTCGGCGCGCCCGCCGGTGCCGGCGTGCAAGGAAGCGCACCGCCGTCGGGTCCACGCCCAGACCCGACCGAAGCGCCGCGTGCCGTCAGCCGGACGCGCTGCCGGTGTGCTCAGTCGGTGCCGGCCCGCGCAGCTCCACCAGGCCGGACGGAGCGAACCCGCCCGGCGTGACCGGCCAGGGTGCGAACGTCACGGCCGTGGCCAGCAGCAGCCCGACGGCCGCCACCGCGATCACCAGGAGCAGCTCACGCGTCGCCGAGCCCACCACGGTCCTCCTCCCCCGTACCCGATCAGGAGCCCCCGGCTCCTCCCCGCAGTCAGGGTTGTCGAGCCGGATCAGGAAGACAGTCGCCCATCCGACGGTCGATCGGCTGATTGCCGACTCAGCGGCCCTGCTCGGTGCGAGCCGGAAGGCGCGAACCGGAACCGGCCGGGGATGTCGACCCGGGCAGGAACACGGACGGCCGGGCCGCCGCCGTGCGCAGTGCACGGCGGCGACCCGGCCGACACCGGGTGACCGAAAGGTCAGAGCGGACGGATGTTCTCCGCCTGCGGGCCCTTCTGGCCCTGCACGACCTCGAACTCCACCCGCTGGTTCTCGTCGAGGCTGCGGTAGCCGGAGGACTGGATCGCCGAGAAGTGGGCGAAGACGTCCGCGCCGCCGCCGTCCGGGGTGATGAAGCCGAAGCCCTTGTCAGCGTTGAACCACTTGACGGTGCCAATAGCCATGCTTGTTTCGTCTCCTTGACGGAACGTCAACTCCGCACCTGTTGCGGAGTTGAAAGAGGAATGTCCCGAGCGAACCTGCCCGGAACGCCTGTCGCTGCTGGTCGCCCCGCCCGGAGAAGTCCGGACATAACAAAGAGCGCCTGGGGCCACATTCCGCCAGGCGCAAACAGAGCTGGTAACCGAAACTGCAACGGGGGAACCCTACCACGGATCCGGCAGCACGCCAGTGCTTCATGTCGACTCGGGAACCGAGCTGATCAAGACGGTCAGTCCGTCGACGTCCAGCAGGTCCGTCGGACGGACGGTCACCCCGTCCCGCACGTAGTGGAACGCCGCACCGACCCGGTCGACCGGCACACCGGCCAGCTCCGCCCAGGCCAGCCGGTAGACCGCCAGTTGCACCGCAGCCACCTCGGCGGCGGTGCCGTCCGGTCGCGCGCCGGTCTTCCAGTCGACCACGTCGAAACGGTCGCCCGGACGACGGAACACGGCATCCATCCGGCCACGAACCACCACACCGCCGATGACCGTGGCGAACGGCACCTCCACCTCGATCGGGGTGCGGTCGGCCCACTCGCTCGTCAGGAAGCGCCGCTGAAGCTCGGCCAGTTCCTCGTCCGGGGCCGCGTCCGCGTCCGCCGCCCCCGGCAGCTCGTCGGTGTCGAGCAACCGGTCCGCGCCGAACCGCTGCTCCAGCCAGGCGTGGAACGCGGTGCCCCGGCGAGCGTACGGGTTGGGCTCGGTCGGCATCGGGCGACGCAGTGCCCGGGCCAGCCCGGCCGGATCCCGGCGCAACGCGACAAGTTGCGTCACCGACAGGTGCTCGGGCAGCGACACCTCGATCGGGCCGGAGAGGCGGCTCACCTCCGCCCGCTCGGCCAGCAGCAGCTCAGCCTCCCGTCGCCACCGGGCCACCTCCGGATCCTCACCGATCGCGGCGTCCGGCCCGTCCCCGCCGTCACCGTCGGTCAGGAGACGGCGCACCAGCGCCGCCGCCTCGGCCAGCACCGGACGGCGAGGGCCGAGCGGATCGGCCGGCCACTCGGCCCGCAGGACCACCTCGGTGGTCGGGTTCACCGCGTCCGGCGCCGGCTCCGGAGCCCACTCGTCGACCAGATGACCGGCACCGCCGTCCAGGCAGGCATCGTGCACCTCGCGGAGCAGCGCCGACGGGCCGCGCGGTCGCTTGGTGCCCTCACCCCACCAGTGCCCGGAGCAGAGCAGCAGCCGCCGAGGCCGGGTCACCGCCACGTACGCCAGCCGTCGTTCCTCCCGCTCGTCGTGGGCCCGCCAGGCATCGGTGAAGTCCTCCACCGCCCGGGCCACGCCGCGCTGGTCGTCCGCCTCGGCCAGGGCCAACTCGGGCAGCCCGTCGGCGTCACCACGCAGCGGGAACGGCAGCATGCCCAGACCGCCCAGCCAGTGGTCCGAGTTGCGGACCGGCCCCGGCCACCCGCCACGGCTCAGCCCGGCCACCGCCACCACGTCCCACTCCAGCCCCTTGGCGGCGTGTGCGGTGAGGATCTGCACCGCCCCCTCGACCACCTCGACCTCGCCCGGCGCGAGACCGCGCTCCTCGTCCTCGGCGGCGGCGAGATAGGCCAGGAAGCCGGCGAGCGTGGCGGCCGGTGACTCCCCGCTGAACCGGGCGGCCACGTCACCCAACGCATCCAGGTGGCCACGGGCCAGGCCGGCGTCACCGGCACCGTCGCGGCCGGCCCGCACCGCCACCTCCACGTCCAGCCCGGTGGTCCGCTCCACGTCCGCGATCAGTTCCGGCAGGGACTGGTCCAGCCGGTAGCGGAGCAGGCCCAGTTCCCGGGCGTACACGCGCAGCCGCGCATACCCCTCGGCCGAGTACGCCTGCGCCGGACCCAGGTCGGCAAGCGCTTCCACCAGGGTCGCCTCGTCGAGGCGATCGGGGCTGACCTCCGGAGCGTCGTCGTCGGCGAGTCGACGGCGGGCCGACGCGATGGCGCTGGCCCGGCGATGCAGCGCCACCAGGTCCCGTGGCCCGATCCGCCACCGCGCACCGGTCAGCAGGCGCAGCAACGCCGCCCCGTCGGTCGGGTCGGCCAGCACCCGCAGGGTGCAGACCACGTCGCGTACCTCGGGGGTGTCCAGCAGGCCGCCGAGTCCGACCACCTCGACCGGCAGGCCGCGCTCGCGCAGCGCGGCGGCGATCGCCGGGATCTGGCTGCGCAGCCGGACCAGCACCGCCGTGGTCGGGCGTCGCGTCACGGGGATGTGCTCGGGCAACACACCCGGTGTGCCGGCCGCCCCGCGCCAGGCGGCCAGCAGGCTGTCGGCGATCCAGTCGGCCTCGTCGGCGTAGGTCGGCAGCAGCGCGCAGTGCACCGTGCCGGCGGCGGCGCCGCGCGGGCTGCGATGCGGGATCGGCTCGTCGACACCGAGCGCGGCGTGCAGCTCGGGCACCCGGGCCCCGGCCGCGCGCCGCGGCGCGGCCAGCGCGTTCGCCACCGCCAGGATCTCCGGCCGGTTGCGCCAACTGGTGGTCAGCCCGAGCACCCGCGCCGGGCCGCCGTCGGTACGGGCGAACTCGGTCGGAAAACGGTCGAGGGTGCCGGCGCTGGCTCCCCGCCAGCCGTAGATGGACTGGCAGGGATCACCCACCGCGGTCACCGGATGACCGCCGCCGAACAACGCTCTGAGCAGCACCACCTGGGCATGGCTGGTGTCCTGGTACTCGTCGAGCAGCACCACCCGGTAGCGACTGCGCTCGATCTCACCGACGCCGGGATGGTCCCGGGCGACCCGGGCCGCCCGAGCGAGCTGGTCGGCGAAGTCCATCGCCTCGAAATCGTCCTTCCGGCGGGCGTACCCGCGCACCAGCGGCAACAGCTTCAGCCGGGCCTGCTGGAGAGCGAGGGCCTTGCGTACCCCGGCGTAGACCCGACCCGGGCGTGACTGCACGTCGGCGAAGAACCGGCCGGTCCAGGCGGCCAGCTCGTCCGGTTCGACCAGGTGCTCGTCCAGCTCGCCGGCGAGCGCGAGCACCGCGTCGGTGACGGTGCTCGGCATCCGGTCCACCTCGGACATGTCACCGTCGTAGTTGCGCACGATCAGGTCGACCAGCTGCCAGCGGGACGCCTCGGTCAGCAGCCGGGTGGAGGGCTCGTAGCCGGCGCGCAGGCCGTGCTCGGTGACGATCCGCCCGGCGTACGAGTGGTAGGTGGCCACGGTCGGCTCACCGGCGAGGGGATCGTCGAGCGGGTTGCGTTCGCGGCGGCCCAGCCGGCGGACCAGCTGATCGAGCCGGATGCGGACCCGGTGCGCCAGCTCACCGGCAGCCTTGCGGGTGAAGGTGAGGCCGAGCACCTGCTCCGGCCGGACGTACGAGTTGGCCACCAACCACACCACCCGGGCGGCCATCGTCTCGGTCTTGCCCGAGCCCGCACCGGCGACCACCAGCAGCGGCTCCACCGGCGCGGCGATGATCGCCGCCTGTTCCCGGGTGGGCGCCGGCAGGCGGAGCAGCTTCGCCAGTTCCACAGGTGTGTACCGCGGGCCGGCTTCGGCCGCGCGGGGTGCCGGTGGGACCGGCTCGAACAGGGTGGGCTGGGTCACGGCTCGACCACCTGCCGGCCCTGACCGGAGACCGGGCAGCTGCTGCGCACCGGGCAGACCCGGCACTTCGAGTTGGCGACCGCCGCGAAGGTGGCGGCGGCCATCGTGTCGGCGGTACGGCGCACCAGCGCGGTCGCCCAGCCGGCCTCCGGGCCGTCGGTGGTCGGCGGCTGGGCCTGCTCGCGGGCATCCTTGGCGCCGGTGCCGAGCTGCACCAGTGCCGCGCCACCGGGTTCGTCGCCGAACTCGGCGAACGCACCGGCCTCCACCGCGGCCTGATATGCACCCAGCTGGGGATGCTCGGCCACCTCACTCTCGGTGACCACGGTGGACTTGCCGGTCTTCAGGTCGACCACCACCAACCGGCCGTTCGCGTCGATCTCCAACCGGTCGACCCGGCCGGTCAGCTCGACCGGCCGGGTCGGGTCGTCGAGGCGTACCGCGAACTCCTGTTCGATGGCGAGCAGCCGGCGCGGGTTGGCGGCCAGCCAGCGCAGCAGCTTGTCGACCATCGCCTCGGCGCGGGCCTGCTCCGGACCGACCATCCAGCGCGCCGCCAGCTCGATGGCGTCGAAGCGGGCGGCCACGTACTCCAGCAGTGTCTCCCGGTCGGCGCGGGCGTCCTCGGCCAGCATCGCCGCCGCGTGCACCAGGTTGCCGACGCCCTGCGCGGTGCTGGCCGGTGCGCTGCCGCCATGCCGTTCCAGCAGCCAGCGCAGGCTGCACCGCAGCGCGCTCTCCATCCCGGACGGGGTCACCCGGACCGGCTCGCCGTCGTCGACCAGCGGCCGGTCGTCGGAGAGCGCCCGCAGCCCCCACCAGTCGTCGGGGTGCGCGCCGGACACCCCGGCGGCGGCCAGGCGGGCCAGCTCGGCCGCTGCCGCGTGCCGCCGGGC
>NZ_JBXUOW010000031.1:0-66416 GCF_057196645.1 Micromonospora sp. ATLC16 | reverse complement strand
ACCTGGCGGTGGTGGCGGTGCCCCCGGAGGCCGCCGCGTCGGTGGTCGCCGACGCCGCGGCGGCCGGGGTGCACGGACTGGTCGTGATCTCCGCCGGCTTCGCCGAGGCCGGTGTCGAGGGCGCTGCCGCGCAGCGTGCCCTGGTCCGCGCGGCCCACGCCGCGGGCATGCGGGTGATCGGCCCGAACTGCCTGGGGGTGGCCAACACCGACCCGGCGGTACGCCTCAACGCCACCCTCGCCCCGCGCCTGCCGGTGCCGGGTCGGGTCGGCTTCTTCAGCCAGTCCGGTGCGTTCGGCGTGGCGTTGCTGGCGGAGGCGGACCGGCGGGGGCTCGGTCTGTCCAGCTTCGTCTCGGCCGGCAACCGGGCCGATGTCTCCGGCAACGATCTGTTGCAGTACTGGCAGGACGACCCCGGCACCGACGTGATCATGTTGTACCTGGAGACCTTCGGTAACCCGCGCAAGTTCGCCCGGCTGGCCCGGCGGATCGGCCGGGACAAGCCGGTGGTGGCGTTGGCGTCACCGGCCCGCCCGTCGGGTGTCGGTGACGTCGCCGGCCCGGACGCCACGGCGGTCAGCGCGTTGTTCGCCCAGTCCGGGGTGATCCGGGTGGACACCGTCGGTGAGCTGCTCGACGTCGGGGTGCTGCTGGCCAACCAGCCGCTGCCGGCCGGTGACCGGGTCGGCGTGGTCGGTAACTCCTCGGCGCTGACCGGTCTCGCGGCCACCGCCTGCGCAACCCAGGGGCTCACCGTCGCCGACGGATACCCGCGGGATGTCGGTCCGAGGGCCAGCGCGGCCGAGTTCGCCGAGGCGCTGGCCGCAGCTGCCGCCGACGATGCGGTCGACGCGCTCGTGGCGCTCTTCGCCCCGCCGCTGCCCGGCCAGTTCACCGGCACTGAGGCCGATTTCACCGCCGCCCTGCCGGCGGCGCTCTCCGGTGGCAAGCCGGCGGTGGCCACCTTCCTGGTCGGCCGTGCCCCGGCCGGGATGCCCTCCTACCCGAGCGTGGAGGAGGCGGTCCGGGCGCTGGCCCGGGTCACCGCGTACGCGCACTGGCTTCGTCGGCCCACCGGGACCCTGCCGGAGCTGTCCGGCGTCGACCCGGCGGCGGCACAGGCGGCGCTGCGGGCGGACGACAGCGATGCGGAGGCGCTGCTGACCGCGTACGGCATCGACGTGGTCGAGTCGGTGCCGGTCTCGTCGGTCGACGAGGCCGTCGAGGTGGCCACCCGGCTCGGGTTCCCGGTGGCGCTCAAGGCCGCGGCCCCGGGGTTGCGGCACCGCCTCGACCTCGGTGCGGTCCGGCTCGACCTGCCGGACGTCGCCGCCGTGCGCCGCGCCGGTGCGGAGCTGGCGGTGGCCTTCGGTCCGGACGTCCTGGTGCAGCCGATGGTGCCGCCCGGCGTGGCCTGCGTCGTGGAGTTGGTCGAGGATCCGGCGTTCGGGCCGGTGGTCGGATTCGGGCTGGGTGGGGTCGCCACGGAGCTGCTCGGCGATCGGGCGTGGCGGGCGGTGCCGTTGACCGACCGGGACGCGGCCGAGTTGGTCGACGCGCCCCGGGCGGCACCCTTGCTTCGTGGCCATCGGGGGGCCGCGCCGGTCGACCGCGCCGCCCTGGCCGATCTGCTGTTGCGGGTCGGTCGCCTCGCCGATGACCAGCCCCGGGTCCGGGCGCTGACGTTGAACCCGGTGCTGGCCCGGCCCGACGGTCTGTCGGTGCTGCACGCGAACGTCCGGATCGGCTCCGCCGCCGTGCCGCGCCCCGACACCGGCCCCCGTCGATTGTGAGTGGGCGGCCGGTCAGGCTCGGCCGGAGATCTGCTGCACCGCCCAGGCGTTGCCGTCGGGGTCGGTGAAGAAGACGAAGCCGACATTGTCCAGCGGCTCCGGCACCGGACGCGGATTCTCGCCGAGCACCTGGATCTCACTCACCTCGACGCCGCGTTCGAGTAGTTCGGTGCGGGCCTTGGCGAGGTCCGGTACGACGAGTTGCAGGCCCTTCAGCGATCCCGGTGGCATCTGCGGCACGGCGCCCTTGCCGATCACGATCGAGCAGCCCGACCCGGGTGGGGTCAACTGCACGATGCGTACGTCGTCGCCGATCACCAGGCCGATGTCGCGTCCCTCGGGGGTGGCGTAGCGCAGGGTGGTGGTGACGGTGGTCCGCCCGGCCAGCTCGGTGAACGTGTGGCTGACCAGGGTGTCGCCCGGGTACGACTGGTCGTCGAAGCGTTCGGTGCAGACGAGTTGGTGCGGCACGGGGACCGTCCGGTAGACCCCGCGCTGAACCATCCGTTGGCCGTCCGGGCCCTGCGACTCGAACTGCCAGCGCCCGCCCACCCGCAGGTCGACCTCGCAGCCGACCAGCTGCCAGCCGCGTGCGCCGTACCAACGGACGAGCAGTTCAGGGCGGGTGAAGGCGGAGAACACGAGCCGTACCGGTGCGTCGAAGACCCGGCTCAGCACTACCGGCTTGGTGGCCGCGCGTCAAGCGACACGCACGCATCGGCCCCGGCGAACCGCCGGGGCCGATGGCCGGACGCTCAGCTCAGCAGGCGTACGCCTCCAACCGCTGCGCCCGCTCCGGGGCGCGCAGCTTCAGCAGGGTCACCTTCTCGATCTGCCGGATCCGCTCCCGGGACAGGCCGAACTCCCGGCCCACCTCGTCCAGGGTGCGTTGCCGGCCGTCGTCGAGGCCGAACCGCAACCGGATCACGGCCTGTTCGCGCTGCGAGAGCGTGGCCAGCACGATGCTCACCTCGCTGCGCAGTTCGCCGTGGGTGGTGGCGTCGCCGGGCCCGGCGGCCGGATCGACCGCGGCGACGAAGTCACCGAGGGCGCTCTCACCGTCCTCGCCGACAGCCTGGTCCAGACTCACCGGCTCCCGGTCGTAGGAGATCAGTTCGATCACCTGGAACTCCGGCACGTCGAGCGCGCGGGCCACCTCGGCGACCGTGGGCTCCCGACCCAGCGACACCGCCAGTTCACGCCGGGCACGGACCATCCGGTTCACCTGCTCGACCATGTGGACCGGGATGCGGATGGTGCGGGCCTGGTCGGCCATGGCGCGGGTGATGGCCTGTCGGATCCACCAGGTGGCGTAGGTGGAGAACTTGTAGCCCTTGGTGTAGTCGAACTTCTCGACGGCGCGGATGAGGCCGAGGTTGCCTTCCTGGATGAGGTCGAGGAAGGCCATGCCCCGACCGGTGTACCGCTTGGCGATGCTCACCACCAGCCGCAGGTTAGCCTCCAGCAGGTGGTTCTTGGCGGCCCGGCCCTGTCGCGCGACAAGTTCCAGATCGGCGCGCAGTTCCTCGGAGACCGGTACGCAGGTGCTGAGCTTCTCCTCCGCGAACAGGCCGGCCTCGATCCGCTTGGCCAGGTCCACCTCCTGCACGGCGGTGAGTAGCTTCGTCCGACCGATTCCGTTGAGGTATGCCCGGACCAGGTCGGTGGAGACGCCGCGCTCGTCGGTGGCGTCCAGGTCGGTCAGGGTGTCCACGCCGTGCTCCGCATCGGTGCCGGCGTGCGTACGGTGCTCCGTCATCTGCTGGGCCATCTCAGTCTCTCCCCGTGTCCACGTCCGTGCCGTGTCCGCCGGCCAGTTGCGCCGGTGACAAACAGCTTGGCCGTCGGGGCGTAAAACGGGAGTGAGGCGATCGGGGAACCGACAGTCTGTGCGCGACCGTCAGGACAATTCGCCCGGGCTGACCGTTGGCCGCCGAGTCGGCACTCGGCAACGCGGTGGCCCGGCGGTTCGGCCGGCTCGGCTTGTCGGCGCCGGTTACCGTGCCAGCGGTCGGCCGTCGGGTCGACGTACCCGCCCGGGTGGCGGGCGATCGAGCGACGGAGGCAATCGTGGTGTTCAAACGGCTCATGCAGGCGATGGGAGTCGGTGGTCCGTCGGTGGAGACGGTGCTGTCGAATCCGAACTGCCGGCCGGGCGGCCACCTGGAGGGCAACATCGCGGTCACCGGCGGTGACCACGGCGTCGACGTGTCGTACGTGGCCCTGGGGCTGCTCACCCGGGTGGAGGTGGAGAGCGGCGACAACGAGTACACCACCAACCAGGAGTTCCAGCGGCAGCAGGTCACCGGCCCGTTCCGGCTGGAGGCGGGGCAGCGCCACGACGTCCCGTTCCGGTTCGAGGTGCCGTGGGAGACCCCGCTCACCGAGCTGTACGGGCAGCACCTGCACGGGATGACCATGGGTCTGCGTACCGAACTGGAGGTGGCCCGCGCCGTCGACAAGGGTGACCTGGACACGGTGGCGGTGCACCCGTTGCCGGCCCAGGAGCGCCTGCTGGAGGCGCTGCTGCGGCTCGGTTTCCGGTTCGCGCGAGCCGACGTGGAGCGCGGGCACATCTATGGCGTCCACCAGACGTTGCCGTTCTACCAGGAGATCGAGTTCTTCCCGCCCCCGCAGTACGCGGGCGCGATGAAGCAGCTGGAGGTCACCTTCGTCACCGACCCCCGGCAGGTGCAGGTGGTGTTGGAGTTGGACAAGCGGGGTGGGCTGTTCACCGAGGGCCGCGACGTCTTCGGTCGCTTCGCCGTCGAGCACGCCTCGGCGGCCAACATCGACCTGGCCGCCCAGCTCGACGGCTGGCTGCGTCAGTCGCTGCAACGCCGCGGCCTCTTCGGCTGAACTCCGCGATCCCGCGCCGTACCTCAGTGCCAGTTGCTGATCTGCACGTCGTGCGGCGCGGGCTCGCCCTTACCGGTCTCGACCAACTGCTTGAGACTCATCAGGTAGATCGCCCACTTGGTGCTGCAGTGGTACATGAACTCCACCGGCCCCCGCTCTCCAGGACCTTCATGTCGAAGCCGCCCGGGATGAACCGGAACCGGAGCACACCGCCGACCTCACCGTCGCCGTCCGTGTCCTTCGTCCACCAGTTCGCGAGCCCGTCGACGGTGGTCAGGGCCGCGTACACGTCCTCGGGAGCCGACGTGACGCCGACCCGGTGCAGGATGTCCAGCATCTTGATACCTCTTTGTCTCGGTAGGAGGCCCGAACATGGGCAGGGTGAGTCACGCCGCCACGGACATGGCGGCGATTCGTCAGGTGTGGTTCAGCTCCGCTGGTCGCGCTGGATCGCCTCGGCGATCCGCTTGATCCGTCGCAGCCGTGCGTCCCAGGTCGCGCCGACCGCCGACAGTTGCGCGACCGCGCGGGCGAGTTGTGCCTCGTCAACCTCGTAGCGGCGCTCCCGGCCGGCCGGCGTGCCGTGGACGAGTCCGACCCGGCCGAGTACGCCGAGGTGTTTGGCGACCGCCTGCCGGGTGACCGGCAGCTGCTCGCTCAGCGTGGTCGCCGTACCGCCGCCGTCGGCCAGTAGCAGGTCGAGCATCCGCCGCCGGGTCGGGTCCCCGACGGCGGACCAGAGGTCGTCGTCGACACCGACACTCATCGAGCCGACACCAGCCGGGCCACGTAGTCGACGAGGCGGGGCAGGAAGTGGTCCCAGCCGGTGACGTGGTCGCGGTAGTGCTCTTCGAGCACGGCGGCCTCCCAGCCCCGCTCCCGGAACCCGGTCTCGGTGAGGCGCAGCAGCGTACCCCTGCCCGACGGGACCAGGTCGAAGGTCACCAGGAGCGAGTTGGTCGGCGTCGCGACGGCGAGATCGTCGTACACCCACCGGAACGAGAAGCGCCGGGGCGGGTCGGCCGCCACCACGGTCAGCGGCATGACCTCGGTGTTGGGCGGCTCACCGAAAGAGATGGTCCCGGTGGCGCCGGGGACCGGATCGAGATCGGCGTCGTCCGGCCACCACTGCCGGAGATGGTCGGGTGCCGTGACGACCTCGTAGACCACCTCCGGTGTGGCGTCGATGTGGATCTCCCGCTCGATGCTGCCGTACTCCATGCGTTCCTCCAGACATGCAACCTGTGGTTGCGTCTGACTCTAGGGCTCGCCGTCGACATGTGCAACCACTGGTTGCGTTACAGCTCCAGAAGGATGGTGCGTGGACCGACGTTGACGCTCTCCACCAGCATGTGCGCGCGGAAGCGGCCGGTCTCGACCGTCGCGCCGCGCTGGCGCAGCGCCCGCACCGTCTCCTCGACGAGCGGTTCCGCCACCTCGGCCGGGGCGGCTGCGGTCCAGCTCGGCCGGCGGCCCTTGCGGGCGTCGCCGTAGAGAGTGAACTGGCTGACCACCAGAATCGGCGCGGCCACCTCCGCCGCCGACCGCTCGTCATCCAGGATGCGCAGCTCGTGCACCTTGCGGGCCATCGTCCGGGCAGTCTCCGGGGTGTCGGTGTGGGTCACCCCGAGCAGCACCAGCAGCCCGTCGTCGACCGCGCCGACCACCTCGCCGTCGACGGTAACGCTGGCCCGGCCGACCGTCTGCACCACCGCCCGCATCAGGCGACCACCGGCGCGGAAGCGCTGGCCGGCCGTGCCGGCGCCGGCCGCCTCACGGCTGCACCGGCGCGATGAAGCCCCGCTCCACCAGGTGCGCCACGATCGGCCCGGCCGCCTCGGCCAGTTCGTCGACGGCCACGTCGTGGGCGACGGCGAGCAGTGCGAGCTGGTCCCGCAGCGGCAACCGCCCGTCGGCCCCGCCGACCAGGGCCAGCACCAGCGGGTCGATCTCCTCGGTCCACCGCAGCCCGTTCGGCAGGGCGAGGACCTGTCGGTCCACCGCCCAGCCCTCGGAGCCCATCGTCGCCTCCTGGCGCAGCTGAAGCCCGTCGGCGGCGCGGTAGCGGGCGGCCAGCAGGCCCTCGGTGTCGCGTACGCGCAGCCAGTCCTGCCGGTCGAACCAGTCGGCGATCCGATCACCCATCGGTGGTTGCACCCGCTGGCGCAGATCCTCCACCCGCAGCACCGGGTCGTCACGGTCGCCGCGGCGCAGCGAGACGATGCCGAAGCCGATCGCTTCCACCTTGTGCGCGTCGAACCAGTCGAGCCAGTCCGCCATTCGTTGCGGGTCGGTGGCCTCCCCGACATCGGTCAGCCACAGGTTGACGTACGCCATCGGGTCGGCGACCTCGCGCTGGACGACCCAGGCGTCCAGGCCGGTGCCGGCGAACCAGCCGGCGACCCGTTCGCCCCAGTCCTCGCCGGCCACGTGCACCCAGTTGGCGAGGTACTGCATGGTGCCGCCTTCGGTGAGCAGGCCCGGGGCGGCGGCGGCCAGCTCGGCGCCGATCGCGTCGCCGACCCGACCGGAGTCGCGGTAGACGTGGGTGGTGGTGCCCGGCCCGACCACGAACGGCGGGTTGCTCACCACGAGGTCGAACCGCCGGCCGGCGACCGGGGCCACCAGGTCGCCGTGCAGCAACTCCCAGTCCTGGCCGTTCAGGGCGGCGGTGGTGGCGGCGAAGCGCAGCGCCCGGCGGGACACGTCCGTGGCGGTGACCCGCCGGGCGTGGGTGCCCAGGTGCAACGCCTGCACGCCCGAGCCGGTACCCAGATCCAGCGCGCTGTCCACCGGTCGCCGTACGGCCGCGCCGATCATCGTCTGCGTGGCCCCGCCGATGCCGAGCACGTGTTCGGCGTGCAGCGGACGGCCGGGACGGGCGCTGGCCGGCACGTCCGCCAGGACCCACCAGTCGTCGCCGTACGGCTCCAGGTCGATGCCCATCCGTAGCCCGTCGCCGTGCCGTTCGACAAGTCCCGCGTCGAGCGCTTCGGTGAGCGGCAGTGGCGCCAGCGCGGCGGCGACCGCGGCTTCCGGCTCGGTCTGCTCGCAGATGAACACCCGGATCAGAGTGGCGAGGGGATCCCGGTCGGCGGTGGCGCGCAGCGCGGCCCGGAAGTCGTTGCGGGCGACGCCGCCGGTCGCCTGCGAGCCGAGCCGTGCGGCGATGCCGTTGGCGGTGAAGGCGGCCCGGGTCAACGCGGTCCGCAGCGCTTCGATGCCGGCGGGGGAGAGCAGCATGTCGTGTCCGTCCACACCACCATCCTGCCTGGTGACGTCCGGTCTGGAGACTACCGCCCGTGACACTGCCAATCAATCGACAAACGTGCCTGTTATATCCGTCGATCTAACGCTAGCATTCCTCCAACTCAGTCCAGGGTGCGGACCGCCCGGCCAGAAGCTCGGTCGGCCGCCCAGGTAAGGGAGGCACGATGTCCTCAGGGTCCACCGCGCGACGGCAGCTCATCCGGGCGCTCGCCGTCGTCGCCACCGCGGCGGCCGTCTCGGCGGCCGGCACCACCACGGCGGTCGCCGCACCCACCGGCGAGATCCGTGGCGCCGGCGCGTCGAACGCGGTCAGCGGCAGCTACCTGGTCGTCCTGCGCGCCGACGCCGTCGGCGCCGCCGGTTCGTCGACGGCTCGGTCCGCCGTTCCGGACCGGGCCAGCGCCCTGGTCAAGCGGTACGGGGGCAGCGTCTCCGACACCTACAGCGCCGCGCTCACCGGCTTCGCGGCCAAGATGACCGCCGCCCAGGCGGCCCGGCTCGCCGCCAACCCGGCGGTGGCCTACGTGGAGCAGGACCACGTGGTGACCATCCAGGCGACCCAGACCAACCCGACCTGGGGCCTGGACCGCATCGACCAGCGGAACCTTCCACTAAGCGGCACCTTCACCTACCCGAACACCGCCTCGAACGTGCGGGCGTACATCATCGACACCGGCATCCGGACCACCCACGGCCAGTTCGGCGGCCGGGCCACCTGGGGCACCAACACCGTGGACAGAAACAACACCGACTGCAACGGCCACGGCACCCACGTCGCCGGCACCGTCGGCGGGTCGACGTACGGCGTGGCCAAGGGCGTGCGCCTGATCGCGGTGAAGGTGCTCAACTGCTCCGGCGGCGGCACCGTCACCAGCGTCGTCAACGGGGTGAACTGGGTGACCGCCAACGCGGTGAAGCCGGCCGTGGCGAACATGAGCCTGGGCGGCGGCGCCAGTACCTCCATCGACAACGCGGTGCGCAACTCGGTCACCTCCGGCGTCAGCTACGCCGTCGCGGCGGGCAACTCCAACGCCAACGCCTGCAACTACTCGCCGGCCCGGACCTCGACGGCGATCACCGTCGGCTCGACCACCAGCAGCGACGCCCGATCCTCCTTCTCCAACTACGGCTCGTGCGTGCACATCTTCGCGCCGGGGTCGAGCATCCCGTCGGCCTGGCACACCAGCAACACCGCGACCAACACCATCAGCGGTACCTCGATGGCCTCGCCGCACGTGGCCGGCGCCGCCGCGCTCGTGCTCGGCGCCAACCCGTCCTACTCGCCGGCTCAGGTCAAGAGCTACCTGGTCAACAACGCCACCACCGGCGTGGTGTCCAACCCGGGCAGCGGCTCTCCGAACCGTCTCCTCTTCGTGGTGAACTGATCCTTAAGTGATCAACCGGCCCGGCGGACGGTGCGAACCGACCCGCCGGGCCGAGTCACGTCCTCGGTGCGCCGGACCCGGTTCGGGTCGAGGTGGGTGTCAGCGCACGTCGCGGCTTCGCATACGGGCAGGATGAGGGCATGACGCTCATACTGCCCATCGACCCGGAGGCGAACCAGCTGCTGGCCCGCGATCCGCTGGCCCTGCTCGTCGGCATGGTTCTCGACCAGCAGGTCGCGATGGAGAAGGCATTCTCCTCGCCGTACGTGCTGGCCCAGCGGCTCGGACACGACCTGGACGCCCGGGAACTGGCCGGCTTCGATCCCGAGGCCCTGGTGGCCATCTTCGCCCAGCCACCCGCGCTGCACCGCTTTCCCAAGGCGATGGCGGCCCGCGTGCAGGAGGTGTGCCGGGTGCTGGTCGAGCGCTACGACGGCGACGCCGCCCGGCTCTGGGCCGACCTGGCCGACGGCCGCGAACTGCTTGGGCGGCTCACCGCCCTGCCCGGATTCGGCCGGCAGAAGGCCCAGATCTTCCTCGCGCTGCTCGGTAAGCGGTTCGGGGTGCAACCGCCGGGTTGGCGGGAGGCGGCCGGCCACTACGGCGATCCGGAGGCACACCGGTCCGTCGCCGATGTGACCGATGCCGAGTCGCTGCGCCTCGTTCGGGAGCACAAACAGCAGATGAAGGCGGCGGCGAAGGCGGGCGCGCAGGGGGACTGACCGGGCCGCTCCGACGATGGCAGGGGGCGACCGATGGCGCAGCGCCTGGTGACGGTGATCGGCCGCCCGCTGATCATCGCCGCCGTGCTGGGGCGACATCCGCGACGTACCGTGCCGTGGCGGCTGGCCGCCTGGAGGATGCCCCGGCGCACGAAATTCGCGGGCGACGAAGGTCGTCGTTCGCCTGGTCAGAGTGACAGGATGGAGAACGACCCCTCCGGAGGAGGTACCACGGGTGAATCGTCAGGCTCACCAGCCGATCCTCATCACCGACGCCTCCCGCAGCCAGGATGATCAACTGACCAGCCGGCAGCGGCGTTACGTCGTGATGATGGGTGTCCGCGTCGCCTGCGTGATCGTCGGCGCGATCCTGGTCGGCGTGGGGGCGCCACTGCTCTGGCTCTGGCTGCCCCTGGTCGCGCTGGGCATGGTGCTCATCCCGTGGCTCGCGGTGCTGCTGGCCAACGACCGCCCGCCCAAGGAGCGTCACCGCCTCGCCAACCGCTTCTCGTCGCGTTCGGCCACCGAGGCGGCACCGCCCCCGATGAGCCTCGCCGCCGAGGAGCGGCCACGCAAGATCATCGACGCCGAGCCCTGACCCGCCCGGAGCGGCTCAACGGGCCGGCCGGGCACCGACCTGCGCCACCGCCGCGGCACCGAGATCGGCGGCCCGGGCCAGGGCGGCGTCGGGCGTCGACCCGGCCAGCCAGGCGCCCAGCAGGCCCGCCGCGAAGGCGTCACCCGCCCCGGTCACGTCCCGCACCGCCACCCGATGCGCCGACGAGGTGACGACCGTGTCGTCCCGGTCGACCCAGACCGCGCCGGCCGCGCCGCGCTTGACCACCACCCGGCGGGCCGCGGCGACAAGAGCCCTGCCCTGTGCCGCCGGTTCCAGTCCACCGGCCAGCACGGTGGCCTCGTCGACGTTCACCAGCAGCAGGTCGACCTCACGTACCCAGCCCAGAAAGGCCGCCGACCCGACCGCCCGCAGCGGTGCCGCGGAGGCCGCGTCGACACTTGTGGTGAGGCCGCGCTGGCGAGCGCCGGCCAGCGCCCGCAGGCCGGCCGGTCGGGAGTCCGCGTCCAGCAGGGTGTACCCGGACAGGTGCAGGTGCGTCGCGTCCGGCGCACCGTCCAGCGCCGCATCCACGTGGTCGGGACGCAGCCGTAGGTTCGCCCCGCGCTCGGTGACCATCGTGCGCTCGCCGCCGGCCGTCAGCACGATCACCGTGCCGGTGGCGGCTCCGACGATCCGCTGCACCGCGCAGTCGACCCCGGCGCTGATCAACTCCGTCACCCGGTCACGGCCGGGGCCATCGTCACCGACCGCGCCCACCAGGGTCACCGCTACTCCCTCGGCGGCCAGCCAGGACGCGGTGTTGGCCGCCTGCCCACCTCCGGTGGACCTGATCGCCGCCGGGGTGTCGGATCCGGGCGCCAACGGGCCGGCGAGCACCGCCACCACGTCCGTGACCACGTCACCGACGACCAGGACGCGGTCGGTCCCGGCTCGGCCCGCCCCGCTGCCGTTCCCGGTCACGCCGATGCGTCGGCCCGGCGCTGGGCGGCGGCGACTGCGATCCGGGCGGCCAGGTCGGCGTTGCGCAGGATGATCCGGACGTTGACCGCCAGGCTGGCGCCCTGCGTCGCGGAGTGGAAATGGGCCAGCAGGTACGGCGTGACGGCCTTGCCGGTCACTCCGTCGCGTTCCAGCAGGGCCAGACCCTCGGTGAGCGTACGGTCGTGCAGGTCCGGGTCGAGCTGCTCGTCGGTGGGCAGCGGATTGGCGACGATCAGCCCACCGTGGTGTGCGCGGTGCTGCTCGCGGGCGGCCAGCACGTCGGCGACCAGTTCCGGGGAGTCGACCGACCAGTCCAGGTCGAAACCGCCGTCGGTGATGAAGAAGCCCGGAAACCGGCGGGTCCGGTAACCGACCACGGCCACCCCGAGGGTCTCCAGCCGTTCCAGGGTCGCGCCCACGTCGAGGATCGACTTCACTCCGGCGCAGACCACCGCGATCGGCGTACGCGCCAGGGTGACCAGGTCGGCCGACTCGTCGAAGGTCTGCGCCGCCTCGCGGTGCACCCCGCCCAGCCCGCCGGTGGCGAACACGCCGATGCCCGCCGCGGCCGCTACGGCACTGGTCGCGGCCACGGTGGTCGCGCCGTCCGCACCGACGGCGGCGGCCACCGCGAGATCGCGTACGGAGAGCTTGGTCACCCCGTCGGCGGTGGCCAGCCGGGTCAACTCGGCGTCGTCGAGCCCGACCACGAGTTCGCCGGCGACCATGCCGATCGTGGCCGGCACCGCGCCGGCGTCCCGGACGGCCTGTTCGATCTCCCGGGCCACCCGAAGATTGTCCGGCCGGGGTAGGCCGTGCGAGACGATGGTGCTCTCCAGAGCGACCACGGGCCCCTGCTCGCGCAGCGCTCGGGCCACTCCGGTGCCGTAGCGGAGGTGAAAGTCGGTCACAGTCGCTCACGGTACGCCCGCCAGCCGGGTCACCTCAGGTGGACCGGGTGAGGGTGACCTGCCAAACTTGTCGGTTGGAGGTGCAGACGTGACTACACAGATTCTCGAGCGTCCCGAGCTGAAGGACGCCGACACCGGTCCGGAGATGTTCCACTACGTCCGGAAGGAAAAGATTGCCGAAAGTGCCGTCATGGGCACCTTCGTCGTGGCGCTGTGCGGGGAGACCTTCCCGGTGACGAAGACGCCGAAACCGGGTTCGCCGGTCTGCCCGAAGTGCAAGGAGATCTACGACTCGTACCGCGAGTGACATCCGACGGCCCGCGCGGCGGCCCGCGTAACCTGCGGCGGTGACCACCTCCACCGCCCTGCTCCTGGCTGACCTGGCCGGGGTCGCGGTCTTCGCCGCCTCGGGGGCCTCCGCGGCGGTGGCCAAACGGCTCGACCTCTTCGGCGTGGTCTTCGTCGGCTTCGTCGCCGCCCTCGGCGGCGGGATAGTCCGAGACCTGGTCATCGACGAGGTACCACCGCTCGCCTTCGCCGACTGGCGCTACGCGGGCACCGCCGCCGTGACCGCCGCGGCGATCTTCTGGCTTCATCCGCAGTTCGCCCGGCTGCGCACCACCGTCCTGGTGCTGGACGCGGCCGGGCTCGGTCTGTTCACCGTCGCCGGCACCCTCAAGGCCCTCGACGCTCACGTCCCGGCGGTCGGCGCCTGCCTGATCGGCATGATCACCGCGATCGGTGGCGGACTCGTCCGCGATCTGCTCACCGGCGAGATCCCGGTGGTACTGCGGCGGGAGATCTACGCCGTCGCGTCGCTCGTCGGGTCGATCGTGGTGGTGCTCCTGTACGGCCTCGGTCACACCGGGCCGATCACGCTCATCGCCGCCGTCGTGCTGGTCTTCGGCGTACGCCTGGTGGCCCTGCGTCGCCGCTGGTCGGCGCCGGTGGCGACGGTCCGACCACCGCGAACCGGCCTGCCGGGGCCGCCGCCGCAGTGAACACGCAGTGGCGGGTGGCACCTTGGTGACGGCAGTGGCGTCGCGTGGGCAGCCCGGCGGCTGCTGGTTATGCTGAGTCGGCCTTCGCGGCTCGGCTGCGCGGAGGCATTTTCGTGGGGCGACCGCCGTGCCCCTCGGCCCGGGTCCGCCGGCCTGCGGCCGGGACATCCCGTGGCCGGAGAGGAGCGAACGCGTGGCAGTCCGGACGCCGCCGCTCGAGACGTTCCCGCCCCTGCGCTCCTGGCAGCGCAAGGCTCTGGTGGAGTACCTGCGCCGCCGGGCCGACGACTTCACCGCGGTCGCCACCCCGGGGGCCGGAAAGACCACCTTCGCCCTGCGGATCGCCGCTGAACTGCTCGCCGACGGCAGCGTCGAGGCGGTCACCGTGGTCGCGCCGACCGAGCACCTGAAGGCGCAGTGGGCGGAGGCGGCGGCCCGGGTGGGCATCCAACTGGACGCCGCGTTCCGCAACGCCGACCTGCACTCCTCGGCGGACTTCCACGGCGTCGTGGTGACCTACGCGCAGGTCGGGATGGCACCCCAGGTGCACCGGCGGCGCACCATGACCCGCCGGACCCTGGTCATCCTCGACGAGATCCACCACGCCGGTGACTCGCGAACCTGGGGTGACGGGGTGAAGGCGGCCTTCGAGCCCGCGGTGCGCCGGCTGATGCTGACCGGTACGCCCTTCCGGTCCGACGACAACCCGATCCCGTTCGTCAGCTACGAGCGGGGCGGCGACGGCCTACTGCGCTCCCGGGCCGACTCGGCCTACGGCTACAGCGATGCGCTGCGCGACGGCGTGGTGCGGCCGGTGCTGTTCCTGGCGTACTCGGGGGAGACCCGGTGGCGGACCAACGCCGGGGAGGAGCTGGCGGCCCGCCTGGGCGAGCCGATGACGCAGGATCTCATCGCGCAGGCGTGGCGTACCGCCCTGGACCCGGCCGGCGACTGGATGCCTCAGGTGCTGCGGGCGGCCGATGCCCGGCTGACCGTGCTGCGGGCGGCGGGCATGCCCGACGCGGCCGGCCTCGTCATCGCCAGTGACCAGCAGACGGCCCGTTCGTACGCCAAGCTCATCGAGCAGGTCACGGGGGAACGGGCGGCCGTCGTGCTCTCCGACGATGTGGGCGCTTCGGCCCGGATCGCGACGTTCGCGGCGTCTGAGCGACGGTGGCTGGTGGCGGTGCGGATGGTGTCCGAAGGCGTCGACATCCCCCGGCTGGCCGTCGGCGTCTACGCGACAAGTGCCAGCACCCCGCTGTACTTCGCGCAGGCGATCGGGCGGTTCGTCCGGGCCCGCCGCCCGGGGGAGACCGCGTCGGTCTTCCTGCCCAGCGTGCCGCATCTGCTCGGGCTGGCCAGCGAGATGGAGGCCGAGCGGGACCACGTGCTCGGCAAGCCCAAGGACCGCGAGGGCTTCGACGACGAGCTGCTGGACCGGGCCCAGCGCGACGAACAGGCCAGCGGTGAACTGGAGAAGCGTTTCGCCGCGTTGTCCGCCACCGCCGAGCTTGATCAGGTGATCTTCGACGGTGCCTCGTTCGGTACGGCGGCACAGGCCGGCACCCCCGAGGAGGAGGAGTATCTGGGCCTGCCCGGGCTGCTCACCTCGGAACAGGTGGCGTCGTTGCTCGCCAAGCGGCAGGCCGATCAGCTCGCCGCCCAGCGACGCCGGGCGACCGAGCGGACGACGCGATCCGTAGCGCCCGCGTCCGCTCCACCGGCGCCGATGAGCGCCGCCCAGCGCCGGGTGGCCCTGCGTCGCCAGCTCAACGCCCTGGTCGCCGCCCAGCACCACCGCACCGGCCAGCCCCACGGAAAGATCCACGCCGAGCTGCGCCGGATCTGCGGCGGCCCCCCCAGCGCCCAGGCCACCATCGAGCAGCTGGAAGAACGCATAGCCACCGTCCAAACCCTCTGACCCACCCACCCCACCCACCCCACGTTGATCAAGAAGTTTCGGTCGCCGCGACGCGTTTCCTTGACGCAACCTTATTGATCAACTCGGATGGATGGGTGGTTGGTCCGGGGATGGAAAGGCCGGCCGGAGACATCCTGGGGATGTCTCCGGCCGGCTCGTGTCGGGTTGCTGGCCCTCAGTTGGCCATCAGGTCAGCGCCGCGCCAGGTGAACTCCGGGTCCGTCGCGTACCGTACGGTGATCTTGACGAGATCCTCGGCGTACTTGTTGGCGTGGTGCCCACAGAACACCAGTTCACTGCCACCCGCCAGGGTGATCCGGAGCTTGCCGGCGGCATTGCAGCGGTCGCACCGTTCATCGGCGGCCGGGGGGCTCACCGTCTCGGGCGGCGGCGTGAGGGTCGGGGTCATCGCCTTCCTCCTCTGGTCGTCACCGATGAACAATCTCTTCGGTCTTGGTCACCTATCGTGCAACACCCTTGTCGGGCTCTGCCTTCCCTGTGTGCCCGCGGGGGACCGAGGTCACACCTGGCACGGACAGTGTGCCGTGCACCCAGGGTGCCACGTCAACGATCACATCCGTGCAACCACCTGATCACCATCCGACTTGTACGCCAAGTGGTCAAAACGGCACTATCAGTTGACGGATGCTGATCAGTCGAGGTAGTCGCGGAGCACCTGGGAACGGGAGGGGTGCCGGAGCTTGGACATCGTCTTGGATTCGATCTGCCGGATCCGCTCGCGAGTCACTCCGTAGACCTGGCCGATCTCGTCCAGGGTACGCGGCTGGCCGTCGGTTAGCCCGAACCGCAGACGTACCACACCCGCCTCACGCTCGGACAACGTCTGCAGCACCTGCTGGAGCTGGTCCTGGAGCAGGGAGAACGAGACCGCGTCGACGGCGACCACCGCCTCCGAGTCCTCGATGAAGTCACCGAGCTGACTGTCGCCCTCGTCGCCGATGGTCTGGTCGAGCGAGATGGGCTCCCGGGCGTACTGCTGGATCTCCAGCACCTTCTCCGGTGTGATATCCATCTCCTTGGCCAACTCCTCCGGGGTGGGCTCGCGGCCCAGATCCTGGAGCAGCTCGCGCTGGATCCGACCCAGCTTGTTGATCACCTCGACCATGTGGACCGGGATGCGGATGGTGCGGGCCTGGTCGGCCATGGCGCGGGTGATGGCCTGTCGGATCCACCAGGTGGCGTAGGTGGAGAATTTGTAGCCCTTGGTGTAGTCGAACTTCTCGACGGCGCGGATGAGGCCGAGGTTGCCTTCCTGGATGAGGTCGAGGAAGGCCATGCCCCGGCCCGTGTACCGCTTGGCCAGTGAAACGACCAGGCGGAGGTTCGCCTCCAGAAGGTGGTTCTTGGCCCGCTCGCCGTCCCGGGAGATCCACAGCAGGTCGCGCTGCATGTCCCGGGCGAGCTTCTCCTCGCCCTCGTCGGCGGCCCGCAGACGCTCCGCGGCGTAGAGCCCGGCCTCGATCCGCTTGGCCAGCTCCACCTCCTGCTCGGCGTTGAGCAGCGGAACCTTGCCGATCTGCTTGAGGTACGCCCGGACCGAATCCGCCGAGGCGGTCAGCTCGGCGTCCCGACGCGCCTGCTTGAGCGCCTCGGACTCCTCGTCGTCCCACTCGAAGTCGTTGTCGGTGGCGGAGTTCGCCGCATCGGTCGCGGCGGCCTGGGCCAGCTCCGCCGGCTCCTCGACCACGACGTCCTCGATCTCGGCAGCGAGTTCCTCGGGATTGACCTCGCCCTCGGCGGCCTTGCCCTCGGCACCCTTGGCCGGTTTCGCCGCACCCGCCGCAGCCGCCACGGTGGCCTTGGTGGCCCGGGTGGACTTCTTGGCCGGCGCGGCGGCCTCGGCGGCCCCTCCCGCGGTGGTGCCGGCGGCCTTGCGCGAGGTCGCCTTCCGCGGTGCCGGTGCCGGTGCCTCCTCGGCCGCAGGCGCCTGCTTCGGGGCGGCCGCGGCCGCCTTCTTGGTGGTCTTGGCGGTGGTGGCCCGGGACGCGGGGGTGACGGATCGGGCGGCGGCGACCCGTCGGCGGGTGCTGGCCGAGCCGTCGACCACGACGGTCACCCCGGCCTCGGAGAGCGCCCGCAGGATCTTCTTGGCCTGGGCCGGAGTCACCTCGGCGGACTCGACGGTGCGCGCGAGCTGGGCCGACGTGAGCTGGCCGCCAGCGCTCTGCGCGTGGGCGATCAAAGTGTCGGTGAGCGAGCGAACGTCGGCGCCGGTCTGGCGGGGTTCTGTCACGAATGACCTTCCGGAGGCGAAGAGCGAGCACGGCCGGGTTCGTCCGACGCAGCGTGGGGCACCGCGCCGGGCGATGTGGTTGAGGAACCCCCGTGTCCCGTGCCGGCCGGTTGTCGGGCGGCCCGTGGCGCGTGGGCAGGGGTGAATTGTAACGCCGTCGGCGGCGATCATCCTGCGCCGCACGGCTGATTGGCGGCCGGGACCGCCGATTCGGTGCGCTTCTGGACTTTGTAAGGATGATACCTGCGCGGAAGCCGGATTCCTGGCCGTGCGGGAAGGGGACGGACATGGAGCGCTCGGCGCCACCGCCACCGCAGCTGTTGGAGATCGCGATCGAGGTGGCCCGGGGCGCTGCGGCCACCGCGTACCGCATGCGCACCGAGGGCGTCTCGGTGGCGGCGACCAAGAGCACCGTCACCGACGTGGTGACCGCAGCCGACCGGGCCGTGGAGCGCCAGATCACCGCCGAGCTGCGCCGGCTGCGGCCGGACGACGCCGTGCTGGGCGAGGAGTACGGCGCCGCGGCGAGTGGCGACGGCCCCCGCCCCCGGGTGCGGTGGATCGTCGACCCGATCGACGGCACCGTCAACTACCTGTACGGCCTGACGCACTGCGGCGTGTCGATCGCCGCCGAGGTGGACGGCGAGGTGGTGGCGGGTGTGGTTCGCAACATCCACACCGGCGAGGAGTGGACCGCGACAGTCGGCGGGGGCGCCTGGCGCGAGGGCCGGCGGTTGCACTGCTCCACCGAGACCGATCTCGGTCAGGCCCTGGTGGTCACCGGGTTCGGCTACGACG
Organism: Micromonospora sp. ATLC16; assembly: GCF_057196645.1. Lineage (NCBI taxonomy): Bacteria > Bacillati > Actinomycetota > Actinomycetes > Micromonosporales > Micromonosporaceae > Micromonospora > Micromonospora sp. ATLC16. Next base: position 47,938 of record NZ_JBXUOW010000031.1, on the reverse strand, counting down.
CTGCGCGTCGGGTCCACCAGGCCCGGGTGCTGGCCGAACTGATCCCGCACGTACGCGACATCCGCCGCCTCGGCGCCGCTGCCGTCGATCTCTGCCTGGTCGCCGAGGGGCGGGCCGACGCCTTCTACGAGAAGGGCCTGGCGGCTTGGGACCAAGCCGCCGGCGCGCTGGTGGCCACCGAGGCTGGCCTGCGGGTTGGCGGGCTCAAGGGGCTGGCTCCCGGGCCGGAGATGGTCATCGCCGCGCCGCCGACCCTGTTCGACGCGTTGCACGACCACCTGGCCGCGTTGGACGCCTCCGGCGGCCCCTGAGGCGGCCAGGCACCCCGCTCGACGGCCGACGCGGGACGCGCGAGGCGGCCGACGCGGGACGTGCGAGGCGGGAGGCCGTCCGCGGCCCGTCAGCAGCCGGTTAGAAGCCGCACTGGTGGCCCGCTGCGGCCGACATCGGGCCGACGGTCAGTTCTCGACCACTACCGGGCAGGAGCCGGGCGGTGCGACCGGGGCACCGAGGTCGCCCAGCGACTGGTTGACCTCGGTGGTGGTGGCCAGCTGCTGGAAGTTGCCGCCCAGTACCACGTCGACGATGTCGTCCTCGCGCTTGGGGTTGTACTCCAGCTCGGCGTCGCCGAGGAAGTACGCCCGCAGCAGGTGCGCCGAGCCGACCCCCTTCGGGCCGTAACGTAGGACCGCCACGTCGTCGATCTTCTTCTTCTGGGTGGCTTCCTTCTGCACCTGGAAGTCGCGGTTGCGGAAGTCGCCCCCGACGTCGGCGGCCAGGCCGGGTCGGTCCGTACCGTTGAGCACGTTGATCTTGACGTTCATGCGGTCGCGGAGGGTGACGTCGGCGCGCGGCCAGTCGTCCGGGCAACCCTCGCCGGGGCCCGCGTTACTTTGGGTGTCCCTGACCAGGGCCATGACCACGAAGACCAGGGCGACCACCGCCAGCAGGCCGACGACAACGAGTGCTCGCACTCGCGCAAAGCTCATCAGGGCACTCCCGGGCATCGGTGGGTGGCAGCGGCCGGCGATCGGGCCGTTCCGTCAGCCGTCGGGTACGCCGCTGAGGTTAACGGGTGTCCGACCGTCGCGTGGAAACAGCCCGACATGCCGGCGCGCCACCGGAGATAGGGGTAGTACTACCCCTATCTTCGTGTCGCCTGAGTCACATTGGGAACAACTTCCCGTGCAGGGGCGTACATCTCAGCCACGAGGGCGGTATACATGCCTCGCCCAACGGGGGGGTAGGGTTCCGCGCTCGCCGGGGAGATCCTCTGGCGGTCTGGTCCGAGCGGTCGTCGGGTCAGGTGGCCGACACAAGCGGTGGCCGGCCAGCGGAACCGAAACAGCGTCGTCCGGCGTTACAACCGGAAGCGACAACATCGAAATGGGAGAGTGAAACCGATGGCCACCGACTACGACGCCCCGCGCCGCGACGAGGTCGATCTCGGCGAGGACAGCCTGGAAGAGCTCAAGGCCCGGCGCGTCGACTCGCAGTCGGGCGCCGTGGACGTCGACGAGGCCGAAGTGGCTGAGAGCTTCGAGTTGCCCGGCGCCGACCTTGCCGACGAGGAACTGACGGTCAAGGTGCTACCGATGCAGCAGGACGAGTTCCGCTGCGCCCGCTGCTTCCTGGTGCACCACCGCAGCCAACTGGCGGTGGAACGCAACGGCGAGCTGATCTGCCGTGAGTGCGTCTGATCGCAGGGCGACGACCACGACCAGGGCGGCGACTCCCGAGTGGAGTCGCCGCCGCCCGGCTCGGCGAGCGCCACGCCACAGAACCTGGTTGACTCGGTAGCCATGAGCGAGCGAATCGGCCGGCTCGGTGCCGTGATGCGGTCATGAGCGAGCACACCGAGCGTGCCGAGGATCCGAACGAGCTGGGGAAGACCGTAGCGGCACTGACCGCCGACGAGATCGAGCCGGCGAAACGGCGTCAACTGCTCACCCGCCTGGTCGGGCAGGTTCGGGCCCGTGGGATCGGCGACCTGTTCAAGCCGAGGGCCGCGCTGCGCTGGATGGTGGACACGGTCGCGGAGATCGCTCCCCACGTGCCGGTCCGGGACCTGGCCACCCTGCGCCGGCATTTTCCCGGGCTGACCGACGAGGAACTGGCCGACCGGCTGGTCCGCAACGCGTCGCTGGCCACGGCGGGGGTCGGTGCTGCCGGCGGCGGAGCCTCGGCGGTGCAGTGGACGGCGACCCCGACCCTGCTGTCCGCCCCGGTACTGCTCGCCGCCGAGACGGTCGCGGTGGTGGCGGTGGAGCTGAAGTTGACCGGCGAGCTGCACGAGGTCTACGGCGTACCGCTGCCGGCCGGCGGCACCGAACGGACGATCGCGTTGGTGCAGGCCTGGGCCAGCCAGCGTGGCGTCAATCCGATGGTGCCGGGCGTCGGCGTGGGCGCCGTGCTGGGCACGGCCGCCCGGAACGAGCTGCGGGACACCCTGCTCAAGCGGTTCGGTCGCAACCTCACCACGCTGGGCCCCTTCCTGACCGGAGCCGCGGTGGCGAGCTACCTGAACCGGCGAGCCACCCGGACGTTGGCCGACCAGCTCCGCGGCGACCTGCGCCGGCAGCGGCGTGTCCTGCCTGGCACGCCGCCCGCGCCGCCGGCCCTGCCCGGCTCGCCCTGATCGTCGACCGGGTGCTGTCGGCGAAAGCTCCGTCGGTCAACGCCGCACCGGCGATCGACCCGGGTCGGATCAGCGTGCCGCGTCCCGCGCGGCCAGCAGGGCTTCGGCCAGTTCCACCGGGTGTCGCGAACTGATCACCCAGAACGGCGTGGGGTCGGCCGGATCGTTCAGGACCACCTGGACGGCGCCGCGTACCCACGGGCGCTGGACGACGAACGCCAGCGGATCGGCGCCGACACCGAGCACCTCACGGCGACCCTCGGCGTCCAGTGCGACGGCGTCGGCGACGAACCGGACGGGCAGCCGGGCGTCATCGACCCGAAGCTCTCCGCCGGCCACCGCGACCCGGATCCGGCCCAGCCAGGCCAGCCCGGCGACGGCGGCCGGCAGCAGCAGCGCGAAGGGCAGCCAGGCGCGCACACCGGCCGCGCCCATCCACACCTCCACCGCGAGCAGGCCGGCGGCCGCGAGCCCGGCAAACCACAACCACCAGGGCAACCACAGACGCTCGGCGTACGCCGGGGGCGCCGAGACTGACGAGGGCGACGGTGATTGGCTCACTCGTGCCAGGGTACGGCGCGGCGGCCTCCGGGTACCGGGCAGGATGACAGGGTCACCCCCAAGCGGAACGGACGAAAGAGGGACATCGTGACCGACGTGGTGCCCGTGCCGGTCCGGCGGCTCGATCCCGAGCTGCCGGTGCCGGCGTACGCCCATCCCGGTGACGCCGGGGCCGACCTGGTGGCGGCCGCCGACGTGGAGCTGCCTCCCGCCGGTCGGGCGTTGGTGCCGACCGGCGTGGCGATCGCCCTGCCCGAGGGATATGTGGGCCTGGTTCATCCACGATCGGGGCTCGCCGCCAGACTCGGCGTGACGGTGCTCAACGCGCCCGGTACGGTCGACGCCGGCTACCGGGGCGAGATCCTGGTCAACCTGATCAACCATGATCGGGCCGCGTCGGTGAAGATCTCCCGGGGCGACCGGATCGCGCAGCTGGTTGTGCAGCGGGTGGAACGGGCGATCTTCCAGCCGGTGGCCGAGCTGCCCGCGTCCGGACGCGGGACCGGTGGGCACGGCTCCACCGGCGGGCACGCCGGGCTGGTACCGCCGCCGGCGATGGACGGCGCGAACGGAAACGATGGCACCGTGAGTGCGAACAGCGGAGGTTGGACGCAGTGATCTTCTCCCGAAAGCAGGCCGCGGGACGGCACGCCCTTGACGAGCGGGCCACCAACGTGCCCGAGACCGCCGAGGACGTCCCCTCGACCCCGGCGGAGCCGGCGCGCGGGCCGTACGACGTCGCCGAGGCTCCGGCCGGGGTGCAGCGGCTCGACCTGGGCAGCCTGCAGATCCCGGCGGTGCCCGAGGTCGAGGTACGGGTGCAGGCCGACCCGCAGGGCGCGGTCCAGCAGATCGTGCTGGTGCACGGCCAGAGCGCCCTGCAACTCGGTGTCTTCGCCGCCCCACGGTCCGAGGGGATCTGGGACGAGGTGCGCGAGGAGATCCGCCAGTCGCTGTTCGCCGACGGTGTCGCCGCGCAGGAGGTCGCCGGTGAGTACGGCACTGAGCTGCGCGCCCGGGTACGCACCGAGGAGGGGCTGACCGATCTGCGGTTCGTCGGCGTCGACGGCCCGCGCTGGATGGTCCGTGCGGTCTACCAGGGCGCGGCGGCCACCGACCCGGCCGCCGCCGGCCCGCTGGCCAGCTGCTTGGACGGGCTGGTCGTCGACCGGGGGGTGGAGGCCAAACCGGTACGTGAGCCGCTGCCGCTGCGACTGCCACGTGAGGCGGGCGAACAGGCCGCGGCGGGCGATTCGGCCACCGGCCAGGCCGACACCGCGTCGGCGTCCGGTAACCGCTGATCGTCTGTCGGCGGCCTGGCGCCGACGAGGTGTGCCAGGCGCGGCTGGACGAGCGCTTCCGTCGCGCCGGCAGGGGCCGATCCGGCGTACGCTGGCGGGTGCCGTGCCGGCGGTCGTTCGGCGGCGGTGGCTTCCGGCGTCAGCCGGCCGGCGTGGAGAGGGTGACGCGGAGTTCATGACCACCGACGAGGGTCGGGGTTCGCTGCGGCGGATGTTGCGACGGCTGACCGCGAGCGAGGCCGAGATCGAGGCGCAGCAGTTGCAGCGGGAGAGCGCCCGCTGTGGCGCGGTGCCGGTGCTGCGGTGCGCGCGGGGGCAGGTGGTTTCGGTCAGCGGTCGGTTGCGTACCGTGGTCTACACCCCTCGGACGAACCAGCCAGCGCTGGAGGCGGATCTCTACGACGGCAGCGACGTCGTGACCCTGGTCTGGCTCGGGCGGCGGCACATCGCCGGCATCGAGCCGGGCCGGCACCTGACGGCCCGCGGACGAGTCGCGGTGCGCGACGACCGCAAGGTGATCTACAACCCGTACTACGAGCTGGAGCCGTCAAAGTGAACCTGCGGGCGTTGCGGATGGACAGCGGGCGATGACGACCGAACAGCACCCGGCGACCCAGCCGGAGTCCGGGCCGGCGGACGAGGAGCGGCTGCCCACCGTCGCCGAGCAGATGGCCGACCAGCTCGGCGGCTGGCGAGGGCTGGCCGAGTCCAGCATCCCGGTGGTGGTCTTCGTGATCGCCAACATCGTCGCCGACCTGCGGCCCGCCGTGATCGCCTCGGTGGCGGTGGCGGTGCTGATCGGTGGGCTGCGGCTGGCTCAGCGCCGGCCGGTGCGGCACGCGGTCAACGGGCTGTTCGGCATCGGGATCGGCGCCGCCATCGCCTGGCGTACCGGCGACGCGCGCGACTTCTACCTGCCGGGGATCCTCTATGGCATCGGCTACGGCCTGGCCCTGCTGCTGTCGGCGGTGATCCGCCAACCGCTCGTCGGCTGGATCTGGTCGGTGCTGGTGGCCAAGGGCAGCTCGCAGTGGCGCGACGATCCCCTGCTGGTCCGCACCTTCACCCGGCTGACCGTGCTGTGGGGAGTGGTCTGGCTGGCCAAGGTCGGCGTGCAGGCCGCCATCTACCTGGCGGCCCGCCGGTTCGACCAGCTCGGCGACGAGGCCGCCGCCGCCGACATGGAGACCGCCCTCGGGGTGGCGCGGCTCGCTCTGGGCTACCCGCCCTACGTGCTGCTGCTGCTGATCACGGTCTGGACGGTGCGGCGGGTGACCCGCGAGCGCCAGACGGAGCCGCTGCCGAGCTGAACCGCCCGCCAGGCAGCAGTGACCGCGACGGGTTGGCGGCGCGGCGGACTGGGCGAGAGGGCAGCTTCGGGTGAGAGCGGTATGTCAGGCAGACGTAATCATGTCTTCCTGACATGTCCGGGTGATGATGACCCGCGTCGGTCGGGTGCCTCGGACCCGGCGCTCACAGCTGGGCATCAGCGTGATTCACGGGTGCGCTCGACGCTGTCCGGGCCGAGCACCACCGCCCGTACCGCGTCCTCCACCTCGGCGGTGCAGACGAAGACCAGCTCGTCGCCGGCCTCGACCGGGTCGTCCGGGCTGGGCACCAGGACGCGCTTGCCGCGCAGGATCGCCACCAGGGCCGAGTCCCGGGGCAGTGGCACCTCGCGCAGCGGGTGCCCGACGTAGGGCGCGGTCGGCGGCAGGGTGATCTCGACCAGGTTGGCCTCGCCCTGCCGGAACGTCATCAGCCGGACCAGGTCGCCGACGGTGACCGCCTCCTCGACCAGTGCGGCCATCACCCGGGGCTTGCTGACCGCCACGTCCACGCCCCACTGCTCGGTGAACAGCCACTCGTTCTCGGCCCGGTTGACCCGGGCGACCACCCGGGACACCGCGAACTCGGTCTTGGCCAGCAGCGAGACCACCAGGTTGACCTTGTCGTCGCCGGTGGCCGCGACCACCACGTCACAGCCGGCCAGCTCGGCCTCCTCCAGGCTGGCCAGCTCGCAGGCGTCGGCCAGCACCCATTCGGCGTCCGGCACCCGGGCCGGCCGGAGCATCCGGGGCTGCCGCTCGATCAGCATCACCTGGTGGCCGTTCTCGATCAGCTCCTGGGCGATGGAGCGGCCGACGTTGCCGGCGCCGGCGATAGCGACCCGCATGATCATTGACCCCCTTCCGGCGTCGCCGCCACCGATGTGACCGTCGCCACCATGTCGTCGGTGACCAGCATGAAAAGCTGGTCACCCTCCTGCACGACGCTGGACGCGGTGGGCAGCGTGCCGATTCCGAAGCGGGTCAGGTACGCCACGCGGGCACCGGTCGCCTGCTCCAGGGCCTGTACCGGGCGGCCGATCCAGTCCTTGTGCACCGGCACCTCGACGATCGAGACGGTGCTTGTCGGATCGCGGAAGATCTCCACGTTCCCTTCGGGCAGCAGGTGCCGCAGCATCCGGTCGGCCGTCCACCGGACGGTGGCCACGGTGGGGATGCCCAACCGTTCGTAGACCTGCGCGCGGCGCTGGTCGTAGATGCGGGCCGCGACCCGGACCACGCCGAAGGTCTCGCGAGCCAGGCGGGCCGAGATGATGTTGGAGTTGTCGCCGCTGGAGACGGCGGCGAAGGCGTCGGCCCGCTCGATGCCGGCCTGGCGCAGCACGTCGCCGTCGAAGCCGGCCCCGGTGACCGTGACCCCGGCGAAGTCGGGTCGCAGCCGGCGGAAGGAGTCCGCGTCCTGGTCGATGACCGCCACCGAGTGCCCCTGGGCCTCCAGGTTGTGCGCCAGGGTCGAGCCGACCCGGCCACAACCCATGATCACGACATGCACGCTGCCTCCCACGGTGCGTACCGCTGCGCCTCGTCGCCTGCGAGCCTGCCACGTCGGGACCGCGGACGGGGACCGACGGTACTCCCGCTCCAGATCCGCCCGTACCCGGCCACCCCACGTGCCCGTTGTCGGTGGTCGTACGCTTGGCCGTTGTGGCCCGATCCACCTCCCTGCTGAAGCGGCTGCTCGTCGGCCGGCCGTTCCGGTCCGACCGGCTCAAGCACACCCTCCTGCCGAAGCGCATCGCTCTGCCCGTCTTCGCCTCGGACGCGCTGTCGAGCGTGGCGTACGCGCCGGACGAGATCCTGCTGATGCTCTCCATCGCGGGTGCCTCGGCGTTCGTGCTCTCGCCGTGGGTCGCCCTCGGCGTGGTCGTGGTCATGCTGACAGTGGTGGCCAGCTACCGACAGAACGTGCACGCCTACCCGTCGGGCGGCGGCGACTACGAGGTGGCCACCGTGAACCTGGGCCCGCGTGCCGGGGTGGGGGTGGCCAGCGCGCTGCTTGTCGACTACGTGCTCACCGTCGCGGTGTCGGTCTCCTCCGGGGTGGCCAACCTCGGCTCGGTGATCCCCTTCGTGGCGACCCACAAGGTGCTCATCGCGGTCACCGCCGTGGCGCTGTTGACCGCGGTCAACCTGCGCGGGATCAGGGAGGCGGGCAGCGCGTTCGCCATCCCCACGTACGGGTTCATGATCGTTATTGTTGGCATGATCCTCACCGGGCTGGTCCGGATCGTCGTACTCGGCGAGGACCTGCGCGCCCCCAGCGCCGACCTGGTCATCGCCGCCGAGTGGCACGACACCACCGGCTGGGCGATGGCGTTCCTGCTGCTGCGCAGCTTCTCCTCCGGCTGCGCCGCGCTGACCGGCGTGGAAGCGATCTCCAACGGCGTGCCGGCGTTCAAGGCGCCGAAGAGCCGCAACGCCGCCACCACGCTGCTGATGCTGGGTCTGGTCGCGGTGACCATGCTGGTCGGCATCGTCTGGCTGGCCCGGCTCACCGGGCTGCAGTTCGTCGAGAACCCCGCCCTGCAGATCGTCTCCGGACCTGAGGGATACGTACAGAAAACCGTCACCGCGCAACTCGGTGAGACGATCTTCGGGCCGGGTTCGGTGCTGCTGTTCCTGGTCGCCGGGGTGACCGCCACGATCCTGTTCGTGGCCGCCAACACGGCCTTCACCGGTTTCCCGGTGCTCGGCTCGATCCTCGCCCAGGACCGCTACCTGCCCCGGCAACTGCACACCCGGGGCGACCGGCTCGCCTTCTCCAACGGGATCCTCTTCCTGGCCGGTTTCGCGATCCTGTTGATCATCGGCTTCCAGGCCGAGGTGACCAAGCTCATCCAGCTCTACATCGTGGGTGTCTTCGTCTCGTTCACCCTCTCCCAGGCCGGGATGATCCGGCACTGGAACCGGCTGCTGCGCAACGAGCGCGACCCGCAGGTGCGCAGCCGAATGCTGCGGTCCCGGGCGATCAACAGCTTCGGCATGGCGATGACCGGCGCGGTGCTGGTGATCGTGTTGATCACCAAATTCCTGCTCGGCGCCTGGATCGCCATCGTCGCGATGGGCCTGATCTACGTGCTGATGCTGGCCATCCGCCGGCACTACAACCGGGTGGCGGTCGAACTGGCCCCGGACGACGGACGGCCGGTGCTGCCGGCCCGCAACCACGCGATCGTGCTGGTCAGCAAGTTGCACCAGCCCACCCTGCGGGCGGTGGCGTACGCGCAGGCCACCCGGCCGGACACCATCACCGCAGTGACCGTCAACGTCGACGATCACGACACCCGGCAGTTGCAGGCCGACTGGGACCGGCGGGAAGTGCCGATCCCGCTGACCGTGATCGACTCGCCGTACCGGGAGATCACCCGCCCGATCCTGAACTACGTGGCCGGGGTACGCCGGGAGTCGCCGCGCGACGTGGTCACCGTCTTCATCCCCGAGTACGTCGTGGGTCGCTGGTGGGAGAACCTGTTGCACAACCAGAGCGCGTTGCGGCTCAAGGGCCGGCTGCTGTTCGAGCCCGGGGTGATGGTGACCAGCGTGCCGTGGCAGCTCGCCTCGACGGCCGGCAAGGACCTGGACCGGATGGACGCCACGCTCGGCCGTGGGCCGGTCCGCGGTCCCCGGACTGCGTCACGCGCCACCCTGCCGCCGCCTGCCGAGCGCGAGTCGTCGGAGAGGGAGGCCCGATGAGTGGCCTGGAGGAGGCCGAGCGGGTCGAGTTGACCGTGGCGGCGGTCGCCCCCGGAGGACACTGCGTGGCCCGGGTGAACGGCCAGGTGGTCTTCGTCCGGCACGCCCTGCCGGGCGAGCGGGTGCTGGCAGAGGTGACCGAGGTGCACCGGGGTTTCGTCCGGGCCGACGCGGTCACCGTGCTGGAGGCAGCACCGGACCGGGTCGACCCGCCCTGCCCGTACGCGCGACCGGGTCGCTGCGGCGGCTGCGACCTGCAACACGTCGCCCCCGACGCCCAGCTGCGCTGGAAGGAGGCGGTGGTCCGCGAGCAGCTCGTCCGCATCGGCGGGCTGGACGAGGCCCGGTGTGACGAGCTGGACCTGCGGGTGACGGCGTTGTCGGGCGGTCCGCTCGGCTGGCGGTCCCGGGTCCGCTACGCGGTCGACGCGGCGGGTCGTGCCGGGCTGCTCAAGCACCGCTCCCACGAGGTGGTGCCGGTCGACCGCTGCCTGATCGCCCATCCGGCGATCCAGGAGTTGCCGGTGCTCACCGCCGCCGGGGTGAGCTGGCCGGACGCCGAGGCGGTGGAGACCGTCGCCAGCACCGGCGGGGACGTGGCGGTGACCGCCGTGGCGGCCGGGGCCAGCCGCCGGGTCAGTGGCCCGGAGCGGATCCGGGAGCGGGCCGCCGGCCGGGAGTGGGTGCTGCCCGCCCCGTCGTTCTGGCAGGTGCATCCCGCCGCCGCGGACACCCTGGTCGACGCGGTGCTGGAGCTGACCGGGCCCCGGCCGGGGGAGCGGGCCTGGGATCTCTACGGTGGCGCCGGCCTGTTCGCTGCCGCGCTGGCCGGTCGGGTGGGCGAGACCGGGCGGGTCACCCTGGTCGAGGCGGCCGGTGACGGCGTCGCGGCGGCCCGGGAGAACCTGCACGACCTGCCCACCGTCGAGGTGGTGGCGGCCCGGGTGGAGACCGCTCTGGCCCGTCGCCGCATCACCGGTCCGGTCGACGTGGTGGTGCTCGATCCGCCCCGGGCGGGGGCCGGCGCGCGGGTGGTGCGCGACGTGGTGGCCGCCGGGCCGCGCGCGGTGGCGTACGTCGCCTGCGATCCCGCCGCGTTCGCCCGGGACGTACGGGTCTTCGCCGAGGTAGGGTGGCGACTGGCGGCGTTGCGCGGGTACGACCTGTTTCCGATGACCCGGCACGTGGAGCTGGTCGGGCTGCTGGTGCCGGCCTGACCGGCCGCCACACGGCGGTCGGCGCGGATGCCGGCCGTGCGCGTCGAGGTCGGCCACCTCACCTCGCCGACCTCAGCCGGAGCGGATGCCGCCGACTCGCGCCGCCGCGAGGGATGTCGCCACGCCGGCTACGGGTGCGGGGCTGACCAGGCGCTCAGCCCGATGGCCGTCGCGCCCGGGCTGCGAGGTGCGCGAGTGCCGATAGACTCTGCGGTCATGAGTGTTGAAGAGGACACGGCCAACCACGGCCGGCTGCTGGCCACGGTGCACGGTCCCCAGGACGTCAAGCGGATGTCCGCCACCGAACTGGACATCCTCGCCGCCGAGATCCGCGACTTCCTGATCGCCAAGGTGTCGCGTACCGGCGGGCACATCGGGCCCAACCTGGGCGTGGTGGAGCTCACCCTGGCCCTGCACCGGGTCTTCGACTCTCCCCGGGACCGGCTGCTGTTCGACACCGGCCACCAGGCGTACGTTCACAAGATCGTCACCGGCCGGCAGGGCGGTTTCGACCAGCTGCGCCAGCGGGGCGGGCTCTCCGGTTACCCCAACCAGGCCGAGAGCGAGCACGACCTCATCGAGAACTCGCACGCCTCGACCGCCCTGTCGTACGCGGACGGGCTGGCCAAGGCGTACGCGCTGCGTGGCGAGTCGCGCAGCGTCGTCGCCGTGGTGGGTGACGGGGCGCTGACCGGCGGCATGTGCTGGGAGGCGCTGAACAACATCGCCGCCACCGAGAACCCGCTGGTCATCGTGGTCAACGACAACGGCCGTTCGTACGCGCCGACGATCGGTGGTCTCGCCCACCACCTCTCGACGCTGCGGCTCAGCCCCGGCTACGAGAAGGTCCTGGACGCCGTCAAGGACGCCCTCGGCTCGACCCCGCTGGTCGGCAAGCCGATGTACGAGGTGCTGCACGCGGTCAAGAAGGGCATCAAGGACGCGGTCGCCCCGCAGGCGATGTTCGAGGACCTCGGCATCAAGTACGTCGGGCCGGTCGACGGGCATGACATCACCGCCGTCGAGACGGCTCTGCGGGCGGCGAAGAACTTCGGCGGCCCGGTGATCGTGCACGCGGTGACCCGCAAGGGCTACGGGTACCGCCCCGCCGAGGAGGACGAGGCGGACTGCTTCCACAGCCCGGGCGCCTTTGACATCGCCGACGGCAAGGCCACGGCCGCGCCGTCGGTGAAGTGGACCCACGTCTTCGCCGACGAGCTGGTCGCGATCGCCGACGAGCGGCCCGACGTGGTGGGCATCACCGCGGCGATGGCCGAGCCGACCGGCATCGCGAAGCTGGCCCGCAAGTACCCGGAGCGCACCTACGACGTGGGCATCGCCGAACAGCACGCCGCCACCTCGGCGGCCGGCCTGGCACTCGGCGGGCTGCACCCGGTGGTGGCGGTCTACGCGACCTTCCTCAACCGCGCGTTCGACCAGGTCGTGCTGGACGTGGCGATGCACAAGCTGCCGGTGACCTTCGTGCTGGACCGGGCCGGGATCACCGGCCCCGACGGGCCGAGCCACTACGGCATCTGGGACATGTCGGTCTTCGGGGTGGTGCCGGGCCTGCGGATCGCGGCGCCCCGGGATGCCGCCACGCTCCGCGAGGAGCTGCGCGAGGCGGTCGCCGTGGACGACGGCCCCACCATCGTCCGCTTCCCGACCGGTGCGGTCGCCGCCGATCTGCCCGCCGTGCGGCGGGTCGGGCCGGTCGACGTGCTGGCTGAGTCGGCGCGTACCGACGTGTTGCTGGTCGCGGTGGGCGCCTTCGGTCAGCTCGGCATGGAGGTCGCCGCCCGGGTAGCCGAGCAGGGCTACGGGGTCACCGTGGTCGACCCGCGCTGGGTGCGTCCGATCCCGGCGGAGCTGGTCGAGCTGGCCACCGAGCACCGGCTGGTCGTCACGGTCGAGGACGGCGTACGGTCCGGCGGGGTGGGCGACGCGCTCGCCCAGGCCATGCGGGACGCCGATGTCCGGGTGCCGCTGCGGGACCTGGGCGTGCCGCCGGGGTGGTATCCGCACGGTTCCCGCAACCAGCTCCTGACCGACCTCGGCCTGACCGCCCAGGACGTGGCCCGCGACGTCACCGGCTGGATCTCCCGCCTGGACACCGAGCCCATCGACCCCGCGCACCTGACCGCCAACCCCACCCCCAACTAACCCCCCCCACCCCCCCCCACCCCCACCCCCACCCGCGTCGATCATGCAGTTGTGGTTGTCGTTCAGCGAAGGATGCACCCTTTGCTAGGTGCCACAACTGCATGATCGCGGAGAGCCGGGGTGGGGACGGGGACGGGCAGGGGTGGGGGTGGTTAGCGGCGGGGGGAGCCGGCGGAGCGGTAGTGGGTCTTCTCGTCGGCGGCGAGGCTGAAGGTCTCGCGGCGCTCGGGGAGGGGGGCCACCACCAGTCCGGGACGGTCGACCAGGCGGGTCGTGTCCGGCGGCACCGACAGCGTGGTGTCCTTGGTGGCACGCCAGCTCAGCACGACCAGCGGCTGATCCGGAACCGGCAGCTCGTAGACCTGCAACGGGTTCGTCCGGTCGGCGGGGGAGAGCACCACCGGGCCGTCGTCGGCAGGTCGGTACACCACCGCGCTCATCGTGCCCTCGGCGCTCTCCCAGGTGAGCTGCTCCAGTTCCGCCGGCTCGCCACCGTCGAGCGACAGCTCGCCGAGCGTACGCACGGCGAGCTTCGCCATCGGCCAGGACCCGGGCACCGACTGCGGCACGTCCCGGTCACCGACGCGCCGGAGGATGCTGCCGAACGGGCCGTCCTCGTCGGCCAGCAGGCAGGTGTCGAGGCCGGTCAGGGCGCGCCGGCCGGAGCCGCTCGCGTCGCGTACCAGCGGGTAGCGGGGAGCGGTGATGCCGGTGCCGAGGTCGAGCAGCCGATCGGTTTCCCGGCCCCGGGGCAGCGACTCGGTGGAGCGCAGGGTGGCGGTGACGGTCACCGCTCGGCACCGGGGCACCTCGACCGGTCCGGTCAGGCCGTCGCGGTCGGACAGGATGCGGCCGTTCGGCCCGACCAGTCGCCGAACGCGCTCGGAGGTCAGATAGCGTCGGCCGTCGGCGGCCTGGACCGGCAACACGTCGGAGTAGACCAGGTAGCCGGGATCGGTGTACTCGGTGGCGTGACTGACCATGTACCGGTCGCCGTCGCGGGTGAGTTGGAGCAGCCACGACGCGGCCTCACCGGGCACCGACGCGGCGACCAGGGCCAACGGCCGGTCGTCGACCTCACCGGAAAAGAGGATCCCGGACGAGGGTACGTGCACCCGGTCGTCCACGGGCGAGCGCCAGTCGCGTACCGCCTCGGTGACGGCGGCGGTCGCCGCGGTGTCCTCGGCGAGTGAGCCGCGCGGGGGCCAAACCGTCAGGGAACCGTCGATGCTGTCGTAGCCGACCCGCAGGTCCCGTGCCTGACGCTCGACGACCGGCCCGCAGGCGGTGACGGCGATCAGCAGGGTGGACAGGCCGGTGGCGGTCAAGCCGCGCCAACGGGCTGGAGCCACCTGTCACGCCCCCCGATCGGATCGCGTCGTCGTGTCGGAGGGCCATACTACGAGACGTTCCGCCGCCGCTTCGGGTCGCCATACGCTGCGTCGCGTGGCCACCACACCGGCCACAGGGGACATCGCGTTGACTTGGGGCATTTGCCTCCACTCGGGTAGACTCCGCCGACTGTGACGCCTGCCGAGACCCGCGCCGCCGCGCTGCCGCGATCCGCCGACGTCGCCGGCTCTCCCACCGAAGTCGTCACCGTCGGTGATCAGGTGCACGACCGCGCGCGGTCCGCACCGGGTGCCACCACGTCCGCCGCCGACCCGGCCGTGGCGGGGGCCGCAGCGATCGACGGGGCGGCACCCGCCGTCAAGGCCCCGGCACCCGCGAGCGAGGCCCCCGTCCCCGAGGCCCCCGCGACCGGGAGCGGGACGGACCGGCAGTTGACGGAGACCGCACCGGCCGACGGTACTCAGGACGCCGACGCCGACGCCGATGCCGCTCCGGAACGTCGACGCCGGTTCCGGTGGACGCCCCGGCGACGGGATCTCGCGGTCTTCGGCGGGTTCCTGCTGACCGCGCTCTGGGTGACCAGCCAGATCTGGATGGACCCGGCCGGTCGGGTGGCCTCGCTCTACAGCAGTGACCCGGCGCAGGTGCAGTTCTTTCTCGCCCACTCGGTGCGGGTGGTGCTGCACGGGGAGTTTCCCTTCTTCACCGAGCAGTTCAACTACCCCGACGGGGTCAACCTGATGGCCAACACGGCCATCCTCGCCCTCGGGATCCCGATGGTGCCGGTGACCCTGCTGTTCGGGC
Organism: Micromonospora sp. ATLC16; assembly: GCF_057196645.1. NCBI lineage: Bacteria > Bacillati > Actinomycetota > Actinomycetes > Micromonosporales > Micromonosporaceae > Micromonospora > Micromonospora sp. ATLC16. The sequence continues at coordinate 32,859 of NZ_JBXUOW010000031.1, read as the reverse complement.
CGGCCGTGACGTTCGTGCTGCTGGTGACGCTCGGTCTCGCCGGGACCGCCTCGGCCTGGTACTTCGTGCTGTCCCGGCACGTGGTGCGCAATCCGCTCGCCGCGGTGGTGGGTGGCTGGTTCTGCGGCTTCTCACCGGCGATGTTGTCGCACGCCAGCTGGCACCCGAACATCATCAGCCAGTTCCTGCTGCCGTTCATCGTGTGGCGGGTCATCGTGATCACCCGATCGACGCGGCCGTACCGGGACGGGGCGCTGCTGGCCCTGCTGGTCACCGCACAGGCGTTCATCAACGAGGAGATCCTGCTCTTCACCGCGATGGGCTGCGGGATCTTCCTGGTCGCGGTGGTCGTCCAGCGGCCCGGGCTCTGGTCGGCGGCCTGGCGGCCGTTGGTCAAGTCGCTGGTCACCTGCACGGTGATCGCCGGCTTGCTGTTGGCTTACCCGCTGTACATCCAGTTCGCCGGCCCGATGGCGTACCACGGGCTCAGCGACGCCGTCCGTGACTACGGCAACGACATCGCCGCGTACTTCGCCCCCGGTTCGCCCACCATCGGCGGCAACCAGCGGGCGAACGTCAATCTCGCGCCGAACCACTCCGAGGAGAACGCCTTCTTCGGGTGGAGCCTGGCGTTGATCGCGGTCGGCATCGTGCTCTGGCTCCGGCGGGAGGTGCTGATCCGGGCGCTCGCCGCGACCGCCGCCTTCTACACGATCCTCTCCCTCGGTGAGCGGATCAGCTGGTGGGACCGGGAACTGGTCGTCGGGCCGTGGGAATGGCTGGTCCGGCTGCCGCTGCTCGACGCGGTGGTGCCGACCCGGTTCGGCATGATCACCAGCGTGGTGGTGGCGATCCTGCTGGCATTGGGCATCGAACGGACCAGCACCCTGTCCATGGACCGGCGGACCGTGCGTACGCTCACCGCCACCGGTCTGGTGCTCGCGTTGCTGCCGATCACTCCCATGCCGCTGCCGATGACCTCCCGCCCGCCGGTGCCGGATTTCATCACGTCCGACCGGTGGCGCGCCTACGTCGGACCGGACCAGACCCTGGTGCCGATCCCGGTGCCGAGCATGGGCAACACCCACGGCATGCGCTGGGCCGCCGCCACCAACCTCGACTTCAAGATCCCCGGCGGCTACTTCCTCGCTCCACGCAACGGCAACACCGGCGATCCGGGTCGCTTCGGTGGGCGGCCCAGTGGCATCGGAAAGCTGCTCGAAGAGGTCGCCACCACCGGCCGGACTCCGCAACTGGACGACCGGCAGCGGCGTCGGTCCCTGGACGAGTTGCGGTACTGGCGGGCGGCGATCCTCGTGCTGCCGGTCCGGCAGCCGCACTCGGAGCCGCTGCGGCAGACCGTCGAGCAACTGGTCGGACCGGCCCGGCTCGAACTGGACGTCTGGGTGTGGGACGTACGGTCACTCACAGACCCCCGGGTCTGATGTCGCTCGGTACCGTCGAGCGGGACGTGCGGGTCCGCACCACCGGTCGCCGTCGGCGGCTCCGCCCGCGTACGCCCGACCTGGTGGTGGTGGCCGGCTACCTGGCGTTGGCCGGCTGGCTGACCAGCCGGCAGTGGGGCCGGCCGGACCGGCTCTTCCACCAGGCCGGCGACCAGATCCTCTTCGAGTGGATGCTGGCCCATGCCGCCCGTGCGGTGGCCGGCCTGGACGATCCGCTGTGGAGCGACGCGCTGAACGCGCCCGGCGGGTTGAACCTGATGGCCAACACCTCGGTGCTCGGCCTGGGCGTCCCGTTGGCCCCGGTCACGCTGCTGTTCGGCTCGCAGGTGGCGTTCGCGGTGGCGGTGGTCGGCTGCCTGGCCGGCACGGCCACCGCCTGGTACGTGCTGCTGCGCCGCCGCTTGGTCGAGTCCCGGCTGGCCGCCGCGCTCGGCGGGCTGGTCTGCGGCTTCGCCCCCGGCATGGTCGCGCAGGCCGGATCGCACCTGCACATGGCCGCCCAGTTCCTGGTGCCGGTGATCCTGGCACTGGTGTTCGCGCCCGACCCGGCCGATGCGACAGCGGCACGGGTGGACACCTGGCCACGGGTGTGGCGGCCGGGCGTGCTGCTCGGTCTGGTCGTGACGTACCAGGTGTTCCTCGGCGAGGAGGTGCTGCTTCTGGTGGCGCTCGCCGCCGGTGTCCTCGTGCTCGGGTACGCGCTGGCCGACCGGGCCGCCGCACGCCGGCTCGCCCCGGTCACGGCCGGCCGGATCGCGGTCGGTGCGGTGGTCGCGGCGGCGCTGCTGGCCTATCCGCTGTGGTTCCAGTTCTTCGGCCCCGGCCACTACCGGGGGATGCCGTTCCACGCGTACGGCTTCCAGCTGGACGCCGCCTCGTTCACCGCCACGGCCCGGCAGACCGTCTTCGGCGACCATCGCCTGCCCGCCCTGCTGGCCCCCAACGCGACCGAGGAGAACTCCTTCTTCGGGCCGGGTCTGCTGGTGCTGGCCGTGGTCGTGACGGTGTGGCTGTGGCGTCGACCGCTGGTGCGGGCCCTCGCTGCCTGCGGGCTGGTGTTCGCCCTGCTCTCCCTCGGCCCCCGGGTACGCCTCGACGGATCGTTGACGGAGTTGCCCGGCCCGTACCGGCTGATCGCCGAGCTGCCCCTGCTCGACCATGTGGTGCCGGCCCGGTTCGCGCTGGTCTGCGTGCCGGTGCTGGGCATCCTGCTCGCCCTCTCGGTGGACCGGGTACAGCGGCAGTCGACCCCCGCCGGCGCGCAACCGGACGCGGTGCCGGTGCGACTGCTCTGGGCCGGTGCGGTGGCCGCCGCGCTGCTGCCGTTGGCGCCGACCCCGATCCGCACCGTGCCGAACTGGCAGGTCCCGGCGTTCGTGGCGGAGGGGACCTGGCGGACGTACGTGCCGGCGGGGCGGACGGTGGTGCCGGTGCCGCCGGTGACAAACGCGGGTCAGAGCCCGGCGATGCTCTGGTCCGCCCGGACCGGGCTGGCCTTCACCGCTCCGGGTGGCTTCTTCATCGGTCCTCGTTCCCCGGACGATCCGACGGCCCGCTGGGGCGCTCCGGACCGCCCCACCTCGCTGCTGTTGCGCCGGGTGGCCGACACCGGCGAGGTGCCGCCGATTAGCGAGTCCGACCGCCGGCAGGCGGTGGCGGACCTGCGGCACTGGCGGGCGGCCGTGGTGGTGCAGGGCGGGCTGCACCACGGTGACCCGGTGCGCCGGACGGTCGAGGCGCTGCTCGGCCCGGCCCGGGAGATCGACGGTGCGCTCGTCTGGGATGTCCGGGTTCTCGCGGGCTGACTCGTCCGGCCGCCGGGAAGACCAGCCCGCCGACGGTGAGCACGCGCCGAGGACCCGCGCCCAACCCGGCACCCCCGTCCACTCTCGACGGTCGATACCCGTGCGGTGGTGCCGGCAATCTCCGCTCGGAGGTCGGAGGTTCCCGAAACCGGCGGGCCGGTGCCCGCCGACGACCAGTCGGTCGTGTCACACGAGGTCGCGCACGTCCCAGAGCCAGACGTCGTCGACGCGCTGCGGGTCGCCGAGCAGCGCGGTCAGCAGTTCCCGCAGCACCGGCTCGCGGGGATGCGCGCCGAGCACCACCACCGACGCCCGCCAGAAGCGCAGATCCTCCACCGCCTGCCGGCGGTTCTCGTCGCTGATCTCGGGCAGCTCACCGGCGTCCATCGTCTGGTAGATGAGGGTGCTGGTGGGCCGGTTCGGTGCGCCGAAGACGCCCTCGCCGTCCTGGTTGGGGCCGATGAAGTAGCCGGCCGGGATCGGGAACTCGTGCCCGGTCAACGCGCTCCACCGCAGTGTGGACAGGCCGTGCACGTTGCTCGGGATGGGCACCGGCACCAGCGTGCGACCGTCCGGCACGTACGGCCGCCAGGCGCCGGAGGTGATGAAGGCCGGCGGCGGTTCGACCGGCTCGGCCGGTAGCGGCCGGGGCAGCAGCGGCAGGACAGCGAGGATGATCGCGGCGTACCCGACGACGTGCTGCCAGCGGGGACGCCGCCGGGTGGGGGCCACCCCCTCCGGAGCGCGCGGAACCGGCACCAGCGGCCGGTGGCTGCCGGCCACCGCGTCCCAGGCCAGCGCCAGCAGTACGCCGAGCGCGGCGGTGGTCACCAGGGTCAGCCGGGTCGGCATCATCATCTCGACAAGCGGCAGATCCTCCGGAATGTACGACCACGGGCCGGCGATGCCGGTCAGTTCGCCGTCGAACCGGATCTCCGGGCCGAGTCCGGCGACCGAGAAGAGCACCACCAGCACTGCCAGGATCCGGGCCACCAGCGAGCGGCGCACCAGCAGGGCCAGCGCCGCCACCGACAGCAGCACCAGCGGCCAGCCGAACCAGGTGTTCTGTTCCGTCATCCCGATGGTCGCCTCCACCGCCTCGTCACCGGCGATGGTGTCGCGGGGGAAGGTGACGAAGGCGGCGACGTCCTCGCCCCAACTGTGGAACACCCCGCCCTGAAGCCCCCGGTAGGACTGCGCACCGTTGAACTGGAACCAGACCGGGTAGGCGGTCAACAGCAGCGCCACCGCACCGCCGAGGCCGAGCCCGGCCGCGAACGTGCCGGCCCGTGCCCACGCCACGAGCGGACGCATCGCCGCGTACGCGATCACGACGACCAGGCAGGCCAGCGCCGTGAGCAGCAGCATCTCCTCGTTGACGAAGATCTGGTACGCCACCAGCAGTCCCAGCACCAGCCCGTTGCGCCGCCACCGGCCCGGCTCGACCAACCGGAACACCCGCACCACGATCAGCGGCAGCAGGAAGTTGGAGACGAAGTTGGGCTGGCCGTTGGCGTGGTGCACGATGCCGGGAGCGAAACCGAGGAACGCGCCGCCGACGAAGGCCGCCGCCCGGGAGCGCACCAGATGCCGCGACAGCATCCAGTACGACGTGCCCGCGGTCGCGGCCAACGCCCCACCCAGGTAGAGCGCGTACATCACCTGCGGGCCGAGCAGCATGGTCAGTGGGGCCAGCGGCAGGGTCACCCCGAGCAGCGACGTGTTGGCCATCATGTTCACCCCGTCCGGGGCGTTCTGCCGGGCGGTGAAGAGGGGATTCTCCAGGTGCTGCACCGAGTACGCACCGTGCGCGAAGAGCCACTCGAACCAGCTGTGGTCGGTGGGCAGGTGTGAGGAGACCCGGTTGTTCACGTCCACCCAGTAGTTCAGACAGACGACGACGCCGAGCAGCACGTAGGCTCCGATGGCCAGCACGTCGGCGCGGGTCGGCCGCCGCCGGGGACGGATTGTCGTTGATCGCGTCTCGACGGTCTCGGAGACGGGGTTCAGCGAGGGATTCACCACCGGCACGGCCACGACGGGCCATCGTACAGGCGGAACCCCGCCCGCCCGCCGCGCGTCTGGTGTGTGTCAGGGGAGGACAGGCGTGACGTTGATCGACCTCGGTGAGCTGACCGAGCCGACCGATCCGCCGCCAGCACAGCGCCGCCGCCCCGGGCCGGGTGGCCGCAAGGTGGCGGTCGTGGTGGTGGCTCTTGTCGCGCTGCTGACGCTGGCTGGCGGCGCACCGCCGGCCCGGCGGATCCACGCGATCGTGCCCGCCGCCCTGAACAGCGATCTGTTCATCGCCGCCGATCAGATCTTCACTGTCATCCCGATACCCGGGGTCACCGACGGTAGCCAGGAACTGCTCGCCTACCCACGGCCCGACCGTCCCACCGTCGCACCGCAGCGGTTGACGCCGCTGTGGCGCGTACCCGTGCCGTCGGGCAACCGGGTCTACCGGGTGCAGCCGGTCGCCGACGCCGGGCTGCTGGTCGTCATGGCTCGGCAGGACACCGGCGCCAGCCAGACCGTGCGATTGGACGCGCGCACCGGCGCGGAGCGTTGGCGGGTGCCCGGTATCGTCATCCTGGAGATGCCCGACCGGGCGCTGTTGCGCACGTTCAGCGACAGCGAGCCGAACGTACTACGGATGATCGATCTAGCGGCCGCCGACGAACTGTGGTCCATCACCTTGTCGGCGGCCAGTGTCGACCACTGGCAGCGGGAAGACGGAGCGCTCGACTCCATCGTGGTGGCCACGATCGACGGCGAGGTTCAGGTGATCGACCCGATGACCGGAATCGTGCGGCACCGCCGACCCCCGCCCGCCGACCATTCGAGCAGCTACCAGCAGGCGTGGGTGGCCGGCGATCTGGTGACGGTGGTGCGCAACTCCAACACCGTCACCGCGCTCACCGCGGACGGACTGCTCCAGCGCTGGCAGGTGACCTTGCCGACGGCGACCTACGTCGCCGGCTGCGGGCCACTGCTCTGCGCCGGGTTGGCCGGCGGCGGATTGCAGGTCCTCGACCCGGCCTCCGGGGCGGTGCGTTGGAGCAGCGACGACGATCTCGCCATCGTGCTGGTCGACGACGGTAACGCCCTGGCGGTGGCCAGCAACGGCAGCGAGATGCTCACCCTCGACCTGGACACCGGTGCGACGGTGACCGAGCACGGGTCGTGGAACATGGTCGCCCGCTACGAGTACGCCCCGCAGGTGCTCGCGGTGCGCCCGGTGGCCGGGGTGGGACTGATGCTGGCCCGGCTCGACCCGACGGGCGCACCGGCCCGCCGGATCGATCTGCTGCGCGAAGCCGGCGGTGACTGCCAGAGCCGGTACGACCTCGTCGCCTGCCGCCGATCCGACAGCGGCTACGGCATCTGGCAACTGCCCGACTGACAGTCCCGTCACGGTCGGCTTGGCCGGCGGCGTTACGTTGTCGGTGGTCGGTGGTCGGTGGTCGGTGGTCGGTGGTCGGGGGGCGGAAAGGGGCGGGCATGCGGGTACTGGTGGTCGAGGACGAGCGCAACCTCGCCGACGCGATAGCGCGGGGGCTACGCAAACGGGGCATGGCGGTGGACGTCGCGTACGACGGCGACAGCGGCCACGAGATGGCCTTCGTGACCCGGTACGACGTGGTGGTGCTCGACCGTGACCTGCCCGGCCGGCACGGCGATCAGATCTGCGCGGAGCTGGCCGCGTCCGGCGAACTGACCCGGGTGCTGATGTTGACCGCCAGCGGCACGGTCGCCGACCGGGTCGAGGGCCTGCAACTCGGTGCCGACGACTACCTGCCCAAGCCGTTCGCCTTCGACGAACTGGTCGCCCGGGTGCAGGCGCTGGGCCGACGGGCCACTCCGGCGGCCCCGCCGGTGCTGGAAATCGCCGATCTGGTGGTCGACCCGGCCCGCCGTACCACCACCCGGGGCGGAGTGCCGGTGGAGCTGACCAACAAGGAATTCGGCGTCCTCTGCGAGCTGCTCAAGGCCCAGGGTGCGGTGGTCTCCAGCGAGGAACTGCTCGAACGCGTCTGGGACGCCAACACCGACCCCTTCACCACGATCGTCCGGGTCACCGTGATGACGCTGCGCCGCAAGCTTGGTGATCCACCGTTGATCGAGACCGTGGTCGGTGCTGGCTACCGGACGGCCGAGGTGGTGGTGTGACGGGCACCGAGCGCCGCCGGCTACCCGTGCCGCGACGACCCTCCCTGCGGCTGCGCCCCACCCTGCGGCTGCGGCTGACCCTGCTCAACGGCGTGCTGCTGGTCGGTGCCGGCGCGATCCTGGTGTTGCTGGCCTGGCTGCTGGTGCGCGACGCGCTGCGTCCCACCGACGAGCTGCTGCCCGGCACCACGGTGGTGCTCGCCGACGGGAGCATCCTGGAGGCCGCCGCGTGGCAGCAGCGGCTCGTCGACTCGGCCTCCGGGGAGCTGCTGGCCAAGGGGCTGGCCGCGCTGCTGGCGATCGGCATCGTCGGCGTGGTCGGGGCGTACGCGGTCGCCGGGCGCGCGTTGCGTCCGCTGCACCAGGTCACCGCCACCGCGCGCCGGCTCGGCGAGACCACGCTGGACCAGCGGATCGGCTACTCCGGGGCGAACGACGAGGTGGCCGAGTTGGCCGACACGTTCGACGCCATGCTGGACCGCATCGCCGCCGCCTTCGAGGCGCAGAAACGGTTCGTCGCCAACGCCTCGCACGAGTTGCGTACGCCGCTGGCGGTGATGCGTACCGAGATCGACGTGACGCTCAGCGACGACGAGGCGGACGCGGCCGAGTACCGCCGAATGGCGACAGTGGTCCGCGACGCCTCCGAACGCGCCAACGGGCTTGTCGACGCGTTGCTGGTGCTGGCGCGTAGCGAGGCGCAGGCCGGCCAGCGGCTCGGCCGGCGCAGCGAGTTCGACCTGGCCGCCGGCACCGTCAACGCGCTCTCCGCCGTACGTCGGGAGGTGGAGCGGATCAAGCTGGCGGTCCAGACGTCGCTGGAGCCGGCGCCGGTGGTGGGTGATCCCGGGCTGCTGGACCGGCTGGCCGGCAACCTGATCGAGAACGCGGTCCGCTACAACCACCTGCACGGCCGGCTCTGGGTGCGTACCGGCTCGGACGGGCAACGATCGTGGCTGGTGGTCGGCAACACCGGCTTCGAGGTCGACCCGGCCGACGTGCCGGGGTTGTTCGAGCCCTTCCGGCGGGGCGGCCGGGAGCGGACCGGGGCGCGCGGATCGGGCCTCGGCCTGTCCATCGTGCGGGCGGTCTGCGGCGCGCACCGCGGGACGGTGACCGCCGTCGCGCAGCCCGGCGGCGGCCTGGAGGTGACCGTCACCCTGCCGGCTGCCGAAGCCGCCCGGTGAGGCGCGGCGAGTACCGCCCAAGGCCCAGCAGGGGCAGGGTAGACTAACGTGCTAGCTAACCCGGGAGGTGGGCATGTCGGCCGACGCTGTGCACTACAACATGCATGACGCCAAGACCCATCTGTCGCGCATCATCGAGCGGGTGGAACGCGGCGAGGAGGTCATCATCGACCGGGCGGGCACGCCGGTGGCGAAAGTCGTGCCGTTGGTGCGGCGGGTCAACCGCACCGCGATCGGCTCCCTCGCGGGGCAGGTGGATCTGTCGGGTGACTGGGACTCGCCCCACACCAACGCGGCGATCGCCACCGATTTCGGTATCGGCGCATGAGCTTGCTGCTCGACACCCACGTCGCACTGTGGGCCATCGTTGGTGATGACACTCTTGACGCGGAGTTCCTTGAGCGGCTTCGCCACGACCCGGACATCTTCCTGTCTCCGGTCAGCCTGTGGGAGATCACCATCAAGCAGGCGGCCGGTAAACTCGCCGGACCGCCCGATCTCGCCGAGCGGGTACGGGACATGGGCTTTCGTGAACTGGCGGTGACCCACGGGCACGCGATTCTCGCCGGCCGTCTCCCACTGCATCACCGCGACCCCTTCGATCGGATGTTGGTGGCGCAAGCGACCGCCGAAGGCTTGACGCTGGCCTCCCGTGACATGTCGATAGCGATGTACGACGTCGATCTCCTCAAGGTGTGACAGGGACGTCGTTGGAGCCCGCTCCGGTGGTCGGTGACACGGGGGTCACCGAGCAGGCGTCAGCCGTCGAGGCTGTCGGCGGATAGCCGCAGCACCAACACGTCCATCGGCGTGCCCCACGGCAACATCGACCTCGCGACCTGCACCCACCCGGCCCGCTCGTACATCCCTCGGGCGGGCGACTCCGGGTTGGCTGCCAGGGTCGCGACCGGCTCTCGCCGCCCGTCGAGCAGGCGTCGCATCAGCTCGGCACCGACGCCCCGGCGGCGGAACCGTGGATGGACGATCCATTCCATGACCGCGAGCTTGTCGGCGGCGTGGATGTCGGTGGGCGGATTCCGGTCGGCGTTGCGCCACCACGCCCCGGCCGGCATCGTCCATCCGTACGCGGCTCCGGCCAACGCATCATCCTGGTGGGCGGTGTGCAGGGTGAAGCCCTTGCGTTTGGCCTGCTCGGGCAGACCGTCGCGGAAACCGGCCACCTCGTCCGGTCCCTCTTCGTAGGGTGGCTCGGCGTACACCAGCCCGTACAGGTGAGCCAGGACGTCCACCAGGGCAGGGGTGAGGCTGGTGTGCCGGGCGTAGGCGATGGCCATGGCCGGCAGCCTATGCGCCGACGCGGGCGGTCAACTCCCCGTACGCGGACCGCCGCCGCTCACCTGCCGGAACGGCGTCCGCCACCTGCCTGGCCACGGTCAGCAGCAGTTCGTTGCGGTGCTCGGCCGGCAAACCATCGAGCAGGTCGGCGGCCAACCGCAGCCCGTCGGGGATGTCACCGTTCCTAACCAAGCATGCGGCCTTGTGTAGTTGCACCTGGGCGCGGAGTCGCGCCTGCGACTGCGGATACAACGCGAGTGCCCGGGTCTGTGCTCGCTCCGCCTCCACGACGCGACCGGCGTGCGTGTACACCCACGAGGCCGTGTGATGCAGCCTGTGCTCGGGCCACCCCCAGAGTGATCCAACATCGTTGATCACCGAAGTGGGCAGCTGTTCCGCGAGGCGCGACAGTTGCTCGACGGTGGCGATCGCCTCCGCATGCCGTCCAGCAAGCGACAGCGCCTGCGCCCGTCCGGCCAGCAGACCGCATGTCGCCGCCGACGCCCGTTCAGGTAGTAGCGGCATCGCTCGGTCCGACAGCTCCACCACCTTGTCGGGATCACGGCCGTCGTAGCAGCCGTTCACTACATCCCACGCCCACCCTGCGACAACCGAGTCCCGGTCGCCGGATTCCTCGGCGAGTCTGCGCGATGACCGCCACCACCTGCTGGCCGCCCAACCCTGCCCCGAGGCGACTATCCCGAACGCGACGACCAGCGATAACTTCGACGCGGCCCGCAGCAGCCCTGCTCGCTCGGGCCCATTGGTCACCGCGAGCTGATGTTGTAGAACGGTCAGGTCGGCGGTGAGCTGGCGTTCCAGCAGGTCGGCGGGGAGCCGGTAGTAGTCGTAGCCGTAGCCAGCGACGATCTGGTCCCATTCGTGGGTGTGCCCTGCGACGGTGGTGAAACCGTGCCGGAGGGCTTCCAAATTGACCATCGGGGCGACAGTCGGCGCGGCGGCCAGGGCACCCATTGCGAGGAACCTGCGCCGGTGCATGTCGGCCTCGCCTACCTGCTGCTGCCAAAGCTGTACGAGTGCGCTGCCCAGACCGAGCGCGTCGTCGCACGCCTGCGCCAGCTTCCGGGACGGGTTCCGGGCACCCCGCTCCACCTGGGACAGATACGAGTAGTCGATGTGGGTCGCCGCTCCCAGCCCGCGCAACGACAAGCCAGCCGGTGCCGTTTCAGGGTCGCCCCGAAATCCTCCATCGGCACCTCCACCCCGTTGGCCGTGCTGTGGGCCCACTGCTCACACCTTTCCGTACACGCAGGGTAGTCGGCAACCTACGTTCAGGTCCGCGCCGACTGGCCGGAACCGAAGGGGATGAACGCGCTACCGGTCGCTGACGTCGTGGTCGAGGCGGGTAGCTGCGGAAGTCCTCGGGCTGCGGTGACCAGCCAGCCGTACCAGGCTTCCCCCGTCTGTGACGGTGGCGAACGGTCGCCGCAGCCTCCCGACGACAGGTGGGGGGTGCGGTTATGCCGACCGACCTTGAGGTGCCACCCGGTCAGGTTCTGCTGCTGCTGGCCGGCGAGTGGTATCCGGAGCCGGATAAGGCCGCCGGGCGCGACGTCCTCGTGTCGGTGGTCGCGGTGAGCCGGCAGGTCGCCGGCGGGCTGGTCCTGGCGCACGCGCACGCCTGCGACCACCGGCATCCCGACTGCGGACGCCATCACTGCTGGGAGGCCTACGTCCTCGTGGCGGCCGTCAGGGCGTGCCTGGCCGGCGCACGATGACCAGCGGCGAACCTGGTGACAAGCGGCGGTTGGCGGACGCGTCGCATCCGGACCGACACCGCCTTGGTCGCCCTTCCTGGGACTGCGCGGGGTGCGGCGACGCGTGGCCCTGCGGCACGGTACGTGGCCATCTGCTGTGCGCGTACGGCCCGGCCACCGACGAGCTGCGCTTCCGGTGTGTCTGCCCGGAGCCCGAATGTCTGCGCAGGCAGGGACGCAGTCCGTCCGCCGGTCCGGCGGCAACGCCCAGACCGCTACGAGGCCGGCGACGGTGACGCGACTCAGCGATGTCACAGCCGTGGCCCGGCCGGTGTCTTCATGTCATGGCGGTCCACCAACCTGTCGGACCGGCTACCGACGCAGGAGGAGACATGCAGTCCTCGACCCGCATCCCCCCGGCCGAGATCACCGGCGTCAAGGGAGCGTTGATCAAGCGGATGATCGAGAAGAAGCTGGGCAAGGTGCCGACAGCGGTGGGCGTCTACTGGCACAACCCCAAGGTGCTGTTCGGCAGCTTCGGCCTCGGCGGCAAGCTGCAGAAGTGGAACGCCTGCGACGAGAGCTTGAAGTCGTTCGCCCACATGGCGGTCGCGTCGCTCGTCGGCTGCACGTGGTGCCTGGACTTAAACTACTTCGAGGCCCGCAACAAGGGACTCGACGTGGAGAAGGCACGCGAGATCCCGCGGTGGCGCGAGGTGGACGTGTTTACTCCGCTGGAGCGGGACGTCCTGGAGTACGCCGAGGCGATGAGCCAGACGCCACCGACAGTGACCGACGAGCTGGTGCACCGGCTGCATGCCGAGCTGGGAGCTGCCGCGGTGGTGGAGCTCACCTCGGTGATCGCATTCGCCAACATGACCACGCGGGGCAACGTGGCGCTCGGTATCGAGTCCGACGGCTTCGCCTCCGCGTGCGGCTTGAAGCCGCTGGCCGAGCGACCGGGAGTAGCGTCCGCGTCATGAGCGAAGACCCCTTCGTGGCCCACCGCAGCCTGCTGTTCACTGTCGCCTACGAGATGCTCGGCTCGGTCTCCGACGCCGAGGACGTGGTGCAGGAGACCTGGCTGCGGTGGGCAGCCCTGGCCGACGCCGAGCGCGGCCAGGTGCGGGGGCCTCGGGCGTACCTCGTGCGGATCGTGACCCGGCTCTGCCTCAACCGGATGCGCACGCTCGCGCGCCAGCGTGAGGATTACGTGGGCGAGTGGCTGCCCGAGCCCGTGCTGACCAGGCCGGACGTCGCCGAGGACATCGAGCTTGCGGAGAACGTCTCGATCGCCATGCTTGCGGTGCTGGAGACGCTGCTACCGACGGAGCGGGTGGTCTTCGTGCTCCGCGAGGTCTTCGACGTGCCGTACGACGAGATCGCCGTGGCGCTGGACAAGTCGCCGTCGGCGGTGCGACAGATTGCGACGCGGGCGCGCAAGCACGTGGCGGCGCGTCGGCCCCGGATGACGGTGAGCCGCAGCGAGCAGGAGCAGGTGGTCGAGCGGTTCCTCGCCGCCCTGACCACCGGCGACGTGCCCGGACTGCTCAAGGTGCTGGCTCCCGACGTGCTCGTCGTGGGCGACGGGGGCGGTCTGGCTCCGGCGATCCCGAAGCCGGTCCGTGGTGCCGCCAAGATCGCCCCGGTGCTGGCCCGCTTCGCCGAGGTCGCGCACGACGCCAGGGCTTTCGTCGTCGACCTCAACGGCGGCATCGCGGCCCGCATCGACCCCGGCGGCGAGAACGACACGGCCGTGTCGTTCGTCATCGAGGACGGCCGGATCACTCGGATCTATGCGATCCGCAACCCGCACAAGCTCGAACGGTTGGGCGAGGTAGCCGAGCTTCGACGGTGAGTGGGCACGGGGTTGCGCGGCAGATGTGGCTGGTGCGACGATCACCGGGTCAGCCCGATCAAGGAGAGGGGGTGCGTCGATGTTCACGATGATGCTGTCCGCGCCCCGCTCTGCCGGCTGATCGCTCATCCTCGCGGGGCACCTGTAGCGGGATCGCTGTCCCGTAACTCAGCGGACCAGTCACGCCAGTTCTGACTGCCCCGACGTCCGTGCCCGTAAGTCCGCCTCCGATCCGCCAAGCCGGGTTGCGCCTCTCGCAGGCTCGGCGATTCGGCGGCCGGTAGCCGACAGGGCCGCGGCGTCGGTGGCGAACACCACGAGGGACGACATGAGCGCAGGAGGTCGAGCGGCTGCTCGGCATCGGAGCCCGGCACGTCGCCGACCACATCAGCCCGACCGGTGCCGGTTGGGTGGTGCTCGCCGACCCGGAGGACAACGAGTTCTGCGTACTGCGTAGTGCCGCCGAGAAGGCGGCGGCCCGGCAGGCGGCGGAAGGCTCTGTGACGGACGGCTGAGCGAAGCGACGCCGGGACATCGGAGCGGCGGGGTGCCGCCGCTCCGATGTCAGTCCTGCGTACCGATCAGCGGCCGATGCCGTCCAAGGCGACGACGTCCTCGGCGGACAGTGAGAGCCCCGCGCCGACGATGTTCTCCCGCAGGTGCGCCACCTTGGACGTACCGGGGATCAGCAGGATGTTCGGTGCGCGTTGCACCAGCCAGGCGAGGGCGACGGACATCGGGGTCGAGCCCAGCCGGGCGGCTACCGCCGAGAGCGCCTCGGACTGCACCGGCGAGAAGCCGCCGAGCGGGAAGAACGGCACGTAGGCGATGTCGTCAGCGGCGAGCTGCTCGACGAGGTCGTCGTCGTGGCGGTGGGCGAGGTTGTACATGTTCTGCACGCACACCACCGGGGCGACCGCCCGCGCCTCGACGACCTGTTCGGCGGTGACGTTGCTGACCCCGAGGTGACGGATCAGGCCCTGCTGCTGGAGCGCGGCGAGGGTCTCGAACGCCTCGGTGATCGAGCCGGGCTGGGTGCCTTCGGCGTCACCCATGCGCATGTTGACCAGATCGAGGGTGTCGACCCCGAGGGAGCGCAGGTTGTCGTGGACCTGCCGGCGCAGGTCCTCGGGACGGCGGGCCGTCGGCCAGCCGCCCTGTGCGTCGCGGTTCGCCCCCACCTTGGTGGCGATGAGCAACGACTCGGGGTAGGGGTGCAGTGCTTCGCGGATCAGCTCGTTGGTGACGTGCGGCCCGTAGGCGTCGCTCGTGTCGATGTGGGTGATGCCCCGGTCGACAGCTTCGCGCAACACGGCCAGTGCCCCGTCGCGGTCGGCGGGCGGCCCCATCACCCAGGGGCCGGCGAGTTGCATGACGCCGTACCCGAACCGGGTGACGGTCCGATCCCCGAGCATCCAGGTGCCGCCGGGAAGGGAAGGAGTAGGGGTGCTCATGGTGGGACCCTCTTCGCTGCGGAGACGGTGGCTTTTTTCGCTTGCCTGCCCAGTGTTGGAGAGCAACTTCCCAACGGGAAGTAGGCACTCTAAAGTGCGTAACCATCCAGCAGTGAGAGGGGCGCTCGGTGGCGACGACGAAAGCGGCTCAACGGCAGACGCAGGCCAGGGAGGGATACAACGCGTTCCTCGCGGTCTGCCCCAGCCGCCAGCTGCTCGACCGGATCTCGAACAAGTGGGTCGTGCTGATCCTGTGCGCGTTGGGCGGTGACGCGGCTCCGCAGGGTCCGGGAGCGCCGAGAGCGATGCGCTACTCCGAGCTTGCCCGCCTGCTGGCCGGCGTCAGTCAGAAGATGCTCACCCAGACCCTGCGTTCGCTGGAGCGTGACGGCCTGCTCACCCGTACCGTGACGCCGACCGTCCCGGTCACCGTCACCTACGAGCTGACCGACCTCGGTCTCTCGCTCCACCGCACGACACGCGAGATCAGGTACTGGGCTCAGGCACACATGGGCGAGATCCTCGCCCACCGCGACGACTACGACGCAGCCACCTCATGACGCGCTCGTGCCCGCCGCCCTGTGGCCGGCCGTGATCAATCGCGCTGCTGGATCTGGCCGCGGATGGTGACGAACTCCGCCTGGGCGTCGGCGCGGGACGAGAAGAACATCACGATCAGGCCCACGCTGCCCCGGTCGGCCCAGGTGCACACGCCCAGCGGCACCCCCTCGGTCTCGCCGTCGCCGCAGCGGGCCTCCCCGCCGAGCGGACCCGCGTCGATCGAGGTCATGTTGCGGAGCGCGATGCCGGCGGTGAGGCTCCGGACCGCCGCGTCGAGTTCCTGCTTCGGGTCGGACATCAGGCCGGACGCACCCGCGATCATGACGAGGTTCTCGCCGGCCGGGCTGCCGTAGAACGCGGCTACCGCACTTGTCTCATTGTTCACCGTGGACCGGATCTCGCTGAGCATCTCGTCGGCCGCCTGCTGCAACTCCGGCTCGGTGAGTTTGGGGCGGCCGGCCAGCGTGGCCGGGGCGACCATCCGGGTCCGGGTAGCGTCCACGGCCTCGCTGATGTCGTCCTTGACCGCGAACCAGATGGCGGTGCCGCCACCGGCGCAGAGCACCAGCAGGACCGCGAGGACGATCAGCACGATCATCCAGACCTGGAACTTCTTCTTCGGCGTACCGGCCGGCCCGGGGCCGGGGAGGCCAGGACCGGGAAATCCCTGACCGGCCTGCCCCGGGCCGGCAAGCGCAGGACCGGGGAGCCCCGGACCGGCGGGGTACGGCTGGCCGGGCGGTGGGTGGGTGCCGGGTGCCGGATATCCGCCGGGCTGCGGCGGGACCGGCTGGGTGCCGGCCGGCGGGTACGGGACCGGACCTGGCTGGGGGTACGCACCCGGGGGCGGATACCCGACCGGGGGCGGATACGGACCGGCGGCCGGCGGGTTCTGGTGCTCGTCCGAGGGGTGGGACATGCGGTCAGCTCCTGGATTCGGGTGGATCGGTCATCGTAGCCAGGTGGTTCATCCGCAGCACCACGAAGAAGCGATTCGCGGTGGCCACCCCTCGTCGGGTGACCACCGCGACCGGTGTCGTCAGGGGCTCAGCCGGCCAGGCTGGCCGCGCCGCGCGGCAGGAACCGCTTACCGGTGACCCGCTCGCTGGTGCCGGTGCGGTCCAGGTACGGCGTCACACCGCCCAGGTGGAACGGCCAGCCGGCACCGAGGATCATGCACAGGTCGATGTCCTGCGCCTCGGCGACGACGCCCTCGTCCAGCATCAGCCGGATCTCCTGCGCCAGCGCGTCCAGCGCGTTCTGGCGTACCTGCTCCTCGGTGAGCGGCTGGTCGCCGACCACCAGCAGCTTCGCCACCTCGGCGTTGATCTCGTCGTCGACGACGATCGGCTGGCCGGAGTCGGCGATCCGCTTGAGGTTCTCGCTGACCCCGAACCGGTCCGGGTACGCGGCGTGCAGGGTGCCGCCCACGTGGTACGCGACGGCCGGCCCGACCAGCTGGAGCAGGGCGAGGGGGCGCATCGGCAGACCCAGCGGGTCCAGTGCCCGGTTCGCCACCTCCAGCGGGGTGCCGGCGTCGACGGCGGCGAACACGGTGCCCAGGAAGCGGGTGAGCAGCCGGTTGACCACGAACGCCGGGGCGTCCTTCACCAGCACACTCGACTTCTTGAGCTGCTTGCCGACGGCGAACGCGGTGGCCAGGGTGGCGTCGTCGGTCCGCTCGCCCCGGACGATCTCCAGCAGCGGCAGCACCGCGACCGGGTTGAAGAAGTGGAAGCCGACGACCCGCTCCGGGTGCTCCAACTCCGCCGCCATCTCGGTGATCGACAACGAGGAGGTGTTGGTGGCGAGCACCGCCTCCGGCTTGACGATCTTCTCCAGCTCGGCCCAGACCTGCTTCTTGACGTTCAGGTCCTCGAAGACCGCCTCGATGACGAAGTCGGCATCGGTGAAGACGGACTTGTCGACCGAGCCGGACACCAGGCCGTACAGCTTCGCGGCGGTGCCCTTCTCCATCCGGCCCTTGCTGACCGCCTTCTCGATCTGGGTGTGCACGTAGGCCACGCCCTTGTCGACCCGCGCCTGGTCCAGGTCGGTCAGCACGACCGGCACCTGGAGGCGGCGGGCGAACAGCAGCGCCAGCTGGCTGGCCATCAGACCGGCGCCGACGATGCCGACCTTCGTCACCGGGCGGGCCAGACCCTTGTCCGGCGCGCCGGCCGGCCGCTTGGCCCGCCGCTGCACCAGGTCGAAGGCGTACAGGCCGCTGCGCAACTCCTCGGAGAAGACCAGGTCGGCCAGGGCCTCGTCCTCGGCGGCAGTGCCGGTGGTGAAGTCCGCGTCCTTCGCCGTCTCCAGCAGGTCGAGCGCCTTGTAGGCGGCCGGTACCGCGCCGTGCAGCCGCTGGTCCAGCGTCTGCCGGGCGAAGTAGAGCACGCCCGCCCACATGTCCTTGTCGACCTCGGGCCGGGTCACCTCGACCTGGCCCCGGACGACACCGGCGGCCCACTCCAGCGACCGCTCCAGGAAGTCGGCCGGCTCCAGCAGTACGTCCGCGATGCCCAGCTCGGCCGCCTGCTTCGGCTTGAGCATCTTGTTCTGCATCAACGGGTTCTGGATGATCACCTGGGTGGCGGCCGGGATGCCGATCAGGTTCGGCAGCAGCTGGGTGCCGCCCCAGCCGGGGATCAGCCCGAGCGAGACCTCCGGCAGCGCCAGCGCCGCCGCGCCGCCGGACAGGGTCCGGTAGTGGCAGTGCAGGGCCAGCTCCAGACCGCCGCCCATCGCCGCGCCGTTGACGAAGGCGAAGGTCGGCACGGAGCTGTCCTTGAGCCGGGCGAAGACCCGGTGACCCAGCCGGCCGATCTCCAGCGCCTGCTCGCGGTCCGCGAGCCGCGGCAGGCCGGTGATGTCCGCGCCGACACAGAAGATGTACGGCTTGCCGGTGACCGCGATGAACGCGGGGTCGGCCGCGAGCGCGGCGCTGATCGCCTCGTCCAGGCTGGTCAGGCCGCCGGGGCCGAAGGTGTTCGGCTTGGTGTGGTCGAACCCGTTGTCGAGGGTGATCAGGGCGGCCGGGCGGTCCAGCCCCGGCACGTTCACCTGCCGCAGCAGCGCCTTGGTGACCACCTCGTTCGGTGCGGCGAGCGCGCTCACTGAGTCTCCTTCGTTCCCGGCTGCGGGGCTCGCAAGCTCACTCCTCGCGCTCACTTGTCTCCACCCTCCGTCTGCGCGGACCCGGTCCAGTGCGGGTTCTCCCAGATGACCGTGCCGCCCATGCCGATGCCGATGCACATGGCGGTGATGCCGTAGCGGACCTCCGGGTGCTCGGCGAACTGCCGGGCGAGCTGGGTCATCAGCCGTACGCCGGACGAGGCGAGCGGGTGCCCGAT
This sequence comes from Micromonospora sp. ATLC16, assembly GCF_057196645.1. Lineage (NCBI taxonomy): Bacteria > Bacillati > Actinomycetota > Actinomycetes > Micromonosporales > Micromonosporaceae > Micromonospora > Micromonospora sp. ATLC16. The sequence continues at coordinate 13,988 of NZ_JBXUOW010000031.1, read as the reverse complement.
GGCGATCGCGCCGCCCCACGGGTTCACCCGCGGGTCGTCGTCGGCGATGCCGAAGTGGTCGAGGAAGGCCAGCACCTGCACGGCGAACGCCTCGTTCAGCTCGAACAGGCCGATGTCGTCGATGGTCAGGCCGGCGATCCGCAGCGCCTTCTCGGTCGACGGGATCGGGCCGACGCCCATCACCTCCGGCTCGACGCCGACGAAGCCGTACGACACCAGCCGCATCGCCACCGGCAGGCCCAACTCGCGGGCGGTGGCCTCGTCGGCGAGCAGGCTGGCGGTGGCGCCGTCGTTGAGACCGGCCGCGTTGCCCGCGGTGACCTTGCCGTGCGGACGGAACGGGGTCTTGAGGGTGGCGAGCTTCTCCATCGAGGTGTCCCGGGGCGCCTCGTCCACCGTGGCCAGGCCCCAGCCGTTCTCCTCGTCGCGGATCGCCACCGGCACCAGGTCGTCCTGGAGCTTGCCGTTGGCGTACGCCTTCGCGGTCTTCTGCTGGGAGGCGAGGGCGAACGCGTCGGTGCGCTGCTTGGTGATGTGCGGGACGTGGTCGTGCAGGTTCTCGGCGGTGGAGCCCATCACCAGCGCGGACGGGTCGACAAGCTTCTCGGCGATGATGCGCGGGTTCGGGTCGACGCCCTCGCCCATCGGGTGACGGCCCATGTGTTCGACGCCACCGGCGATCGCGATGTCGTAGGCGCCCACGGCGATACCGCTGGCGACGGTGGTCACGGCGGTCATCGCCCCGGCGCACATCCGGTCGATCGCGAAACCCGGCACGGTCTTGGGCAGGCCGGCCAGCAGCGCGGCGGTGCGGCCGATGGTCAGGCCCTGGTCGCCGATCTGGGTGGTGGCGGCGATCGCGACCTCCTCGACCCGCTCCGGCGGCAGTTGGGGGTTACGGCGCAGCAGTTCGCGGATGCAGCGGATCACCAGGTCGTCGGCGCGGGTGTTGGCGTACATGCCACCCGCCTTGCCGAAGGGGGTGCGGACACCGTCGACGAAAACGACATCCCGGACTTCACGGGGCACGATGAGCCTCCTATTCGACCACGGTCCGGTCCGTGTCGCCCGAGGCGCGCGACGGACCGGACAAAGGTCGCCAGTACTGGCGTTTCCCCGATGCTACTCGTCAGTAATAATCCTCGCGCCACCTCCCCGTGTAACCCACCCCACACCCACCGGTACTGCTTCCTGATCACGAGATTTGCGTCAGCCGCCCGGCGTGTCGCCGACCCAAGCCCCTTGAGCACCGAGGCGCAGCGGGGTGGGGGTTCAGGGGGTGGGGGGCAGGGCGGTGGCCAGGTCGGGGAGGAGGAGAGTGATCTGCCATTCGCGGGCGTGGTGGGCGCGTAGGGCCTCGGCGACGGTCGCCTCGGTGATCTCCTCGGGAGGCTGCCAGGCGACCCGGCGGATGGTGTCGGGCGAGATCAGGTTCTCCGGGGGCAGGTTGTGCTCGCCGGCCACCCGCAACACCACCTCCCGGCAGCGGGCCAGCCGGGCGGCGGCGGCCGGGTCCCGCTCCGCCCAGCGGTGCGGCGGGGGCGGGCCTTCCACCGTCGGCGCCACCGGAAGGGCATCATCGGGCAACTGCCGGGCGTCGTCGAGCGCCGCCAGCCAGGTACGGGCCATCCGGCGGACCGACCGCCCACCGAAGCCGGGCAGCGTGAGCAGCGTCTTCTCGTCCCTCGGGTCCAGCTCCGCCGCCGCGACGATGGCCGAGTCGGGCAGCACCCGGCCCGGCGCCGTGTCCCGCCGGGCGGCGATCTGGTCCCGGGCGTACCACAGGGACCGGACCCGGGCCTGTGCCCGCGCCCCCCGGACCCGGTGGATGCCGGACGTGCGCCGCCACGGTTCGGCGCGTACCCGGGGCGGTCGGGCGCCGTTCAGCACGAGCGCGGCGAACTCCTCCCCAGCCCACTCGGATTTGCCCTGCCGGGTCAGCTCCGCGTCGAGTGCGTCGCGCAGGTCGGTCAGCAGCTCGACGTCCAGGGCGGCGTAGGTCAGCCAGGATTCGGGCAGCGGCCGGCTCGACCAGTCCGCCGCGGAGTGGTGCTTTTCCAGGCTGAACCCGAGCAACTGCTCGGTCAGCGCCGCGAGCCCCACCCGTTCGAAGCCGGCCAGCCGGGCCGCCAACTCGGTGTCGAACAACCGGCGGGGACGCAGCCCCAGCTCCGCGAGACAGGGCAGATCCTGGTTCGCCGCGTGCAGCACCCACTCCGTCTCGGCGATAACGGCGTCCAAGGCGCTGAGGTCCGGCAGCGGCAGCGGGTCGATCAGCACGGTTCCGGCGCCGGCGCGACGCAGCTGTACGAGGTAGGCGCGTTGGCTGTACCGGTAGCCGGAGGCACGTTCGGCGTCCAGGGCCACCGGCCCGGCGCCGCTGGCGAAGCGGGCCACTACCTCGGCGAGCTGCTCCGGGGCGGCGACTGGCTCGGGGGTGCCCTCGCGGGGTGCGGTCAGCGGCACGGACTGGCTGCCGGTGGGCTCGGACTCCGCGTCCGAGGGCTCCGACCGCGCCGATGGCGGGTTCTGCGTGTCGTTTCCCGTACGGCTTGCGGCGGCCCGACGGCGCAGGGGTGGTTCGTCGGTCACCTGACAACCCTAGTGCCCGAGTGGATCGAGTGCCGCCACCCGCCCCGCCGCGTGTCGGCCGACGCCCTGCGGCCGGAAGGTGCCGCCCGTTGGCGGTCGAGGGCCGGTGGCGCCGGGTCGGGCGGGCCAGCCGCGATTGCGGCCGGCAGCTCAGCCGGTGGCGGCGGGCAGCTCAGCCGGTGGCGGCGGGGCGGCGTTCGGGCAGGGCGGTGACGCCGGGCGGCGGCAGGCCGGCGGTGGAGGCGAGCAGCGTGCACCAGGCGTCCAGGTGCGCGGCGAGGTCGACCCCGGTCGGCGTCCAGGAGGCGCGGATCTCCACGTCGCCGGCTGCGGGCGGGCCGGCCAGCTCGCCGAAGCGGGTCGACATGGTCTGCGTGATGGTGCCGCCGATGGCCCGGTACTCCGCGTCCTGGGCGTCGAGGGCGTCGGTGAGCCAGGTCCACCCCACCCCGGGCAGCAGCGGGTCGGCGGCCAGGTCGACCTCCAACTCGGCGGTCACGTAGGTGACCAGCCGCAGGGTGCCCTGCCACGCCTCGTGCCCGGCCGGATCGTGCAGCAGGATCAGCCGTCCGCTGGCCACCTCGTCACCGTCGCGCAGCACCGACGCCGAGAGCGCGAACGAGTAGGGCGCCAGCCGTTGCGGGGCACCCACCTCCTCCAGCAGGATCTCCGGCCGGGGCGTCGCCGACCGGAGACCCGCGACCGCGCGGGCGAACGTGTCGGGAAGCGCGATCGGGGGGGCCATGCCCGCAGCCTATTCCGCCGTCCGGTTCCCGCCCGCGAGGCGCGCCGACGATCACGGCCGTCCGCTGGGAAGCGGGCGGAGTGGGTGGGACCGAGGAGATTGCGGGAAGCCGTTAGTTTCACGTCACAAAGGTGGCGGTGGGCACGGGACGGCGATCGGCTGCGTGGCACGATTGCCGCGATGACCACCGACACCACGGGCACCGCCGCCCGAGACGACGAACCCCGCCCTGCCGGGCCCGCCGATTCGCCCTTCGTGCTGGCGTGTCGCCGCCGGCCGGTCCCGCGCACCCCGGTCTGGTTCATGCGCCAGGCGGGCCGGTCGCTGCCGGAGTACCGCGAGATCCGGGCCAGCGTGGCGATGCTGGAGTCGTGCCGCCGCCCGGACCTGGTCACCGAGATCACCCTTCAGCCGGTACGCCGGCACGGGGTGGACGCGGCGATCCTGTTCAGCGACATCGTGGTGCCGGTGGCCGCCGCCGGGGTCGACCTGGACATCGTGCCCGGCACCGGGCCGGTCGTGGCCGAACCGGTGCGTACCGCCGCCGACGTCGAACGGATCCGGCCGATCGGCCGCGATGACGTCGACTACGTCGACGAGGCGGTCCGGCAGCTGGTCAAGGAGTTGGGCGACACCCCGCTGATCGGCTTCGCCGGTGCCCCGTTCACGCTGGCCAGTTACCTGGTGGAGGGTGGCCCGTCGCGTACCCACGCCAAGACCAAGGCGCTGATGCACGGCGAACCCGAGCTGTGGCACGCCCTCGCCGGCCGGCTGGCCGAGGTGACCCTGGCGTTCCTGCGGGTGCAGATCGAGGCCGGCGTGTCGGCGGTGCAGCTCTTCGACTCGTGGGCCGGCGCGCTCTCCGAGGCCGACTACCGCCGCTTCGTGCTGCCGCACTCGACGAAGGTGCTGACCGGGCTCGCCGACACCGGTGTGCCCCGCATCCACTTCGGGGTGGGCACCGCCGAACTGCTCGGCGCGATGGGCGAGGCCGACGCCGACGTGGTCGGCGTCGACTGGCGTACCCCGCTGGACGTCGCGACCCGCCGGATCGGGCCGGAGCGGGCGGTGCAGGGCAACCTCGATCCGACCCTGCTGCTGGCGCCGTGGCCGGTGGTGGAGGCGGAGGTGCGCCGGATCCTGGAGCAGGGCCGGGCCGCGCCGGGGCACGTGTTCAACCTCGGCCACGGGGTGCTGCCGGAGACCGACCCGGAGGTGCTGAGCCGGGTGGTCGCGCTGGTGCACGAGTTGTCCGCTCGACCTGTCGACCAGGGCTGACCGTCGTGGCGACGCGGCGGCGGGTGGCGGTCATCGGCGGTGGCATCGCCGGCCTGGCCGCCGCGGTCCGGTTGCGCGACCGCGTCCCGGCCGAGGTCGACATCACCGTGTACGAGCAGTCCGGCTCGCTCGGTGGCAAGCTGCGCACCGGCGAGTTGGCCGGCGGGCCGGTCGAGTTCGGCGCCGAGTCGTTCCTGATGCGTGACCCGGCCGGCGGGGAGTCCGCCGCCGTGGCCCTCGTTCGCCGGCTCGGCCTGGCGGGACGGATCGTGCACCCCACCGTCGGGCAGGCGGCGCTGGCCGTCGACGGTGGGCTGCGCGCGATCCCGGGCGGCACGCTGATCGGCGTACCCGGTGATCTGGAGAAGGTGTCGGCGGTGGCCCGGCCGACCCCCGAGGCCGACCGCGACGGTGGTGGGCCGCTGCTCGGCCCGGGGGACGACGTTCCGGTGGGCGCGCTGGTCCGGGCGAGGTTCGGTGACGAGGTGGTCGACCGGCTGGTCGACCCGATGCTCGGCGGCGTGTACGCGGGCCACGCCGACGACCTGTCGCTGGTCACCACCATGCCGGCGCTGGCCCGGGCCGCCCGGGTGGAACACACGCTGCTCGCGGCCGTGCGCGCGGCGCAGGCCGCGACGCCGCGGGCTCCCGGTGAGCCGGTCTTCGGCACCCTCGACGGCGGGCTGAGCACCCTGGTCGACGCGGCGGTGACGGCCAGCGGGGCGACGATCCGGCGTAACGCGGCGGTCCGCGAACTCACCCCGACCGGCGCTGGCTGGCGGCTGACCGTCGGCCCGACCCGCGACCCGGAGCACGTCGACGTGGACGCGGTGGTGCTGGCGGTGCCGGCCCGGCCGGCGGCGCGCCTGCTCGCCGACGTCGCCCCGGAAGCGGCGCAGGAGATCGGCGGGCTGGACTACGCCAGCGTCGCGCTGGTCACCCTCGCGCTGCCCGAACCGGTGCTGCCGGACCTCTCCGGCTTCCTGGTGCCCGCCACCGAAGGGCTGCTGGTCAAGGCGTCCACCTTCTTCACCACCAAGTGGGGGCACCTGCGCCGGCCGGACGGCTTGGCCCTGGTGCGCGCCTCGGTCGGTCGGTACGGAGACGAGGCGCGAATCCAGCGCACCGACGAGGACCTCGCCGCCACCGTGCACCGGGAACTGTCGGCGGTGCTGGGTGCGCCGCTGCCCGCTCCGGTCGCCGGGCACGTGCAGCGCTGGGGCGGCGGGCTGCCGCAGTACACCCCCGGTCACCTCGACCGGGTGATCGCCGCCCGGTCGGCGCTGCGGGCGACACATCCGACGCTGCGGCTGGCCGGCGCCGGCTACGACGGGGTCGGCATCCCGATCTGCGTCCGCTCCGGCGAGACGGCGGCCGAGGAGATCATCACCGCACTGGAAGGATCGGGGAGATGACCGAGCAGAGCAACGCCGCCCGACTGAGGGAACTCAACGACACCATCCGCTACACCATGTGGTCGGTGTTCCGGGTCAGCGCGCCGCTGCCGTCGCTGCGCGACAACGTCACCGGCGAGGTCGAGTCGCTGATCGAGGAGCTGGCGGGCAATGATGTGGTGGTACGCGGCACCTACGACGTGTCCGGCCTGCGCGCCGACGCCGACCTGATGGTCTGGTGGCACTCCGCGTCCAGCGACGCGCTCCAGGACGCGTACCTGCGGTTGCGGCGAACCGCCCTGGGGCGGGCGATGACCCCGGTCTGGTCGCAGATGGCGCTGCACCGCCCGGCCGAGTTCAACAAGAGCCACATCCCGGCGTTCCTGGCCGGCGAGCAGGCCCGCGCCTACCTCTGCGTCTACCCGTTCGTCCGCTCCTACGACTGGTATCTGCTGCCCGACGCCGAGCGGCGGGAACTGCTGGCCGAGCACGGCAAGATGGCCCGCGGCTATCCGGACGTACGCGCCAACACGGTGGCCTCGTTCGCGCTCGGCGACTACGAGTGGATGCTCGCCTTCGAGGCCGACGAACTGCACCGGATCGTCGACCTGATGCGTGATCTGCGCGCCTCCCGCGCCCGGCTGCACGTACGCGAGGAAGTCCCCTTCTACACCGGCCGCCGCCGCTCGATCGCCGAGATCGTCTCGGCGCTGGCCTGAGGCTCCGGCCCGCCGGCTGGTGCTGACCCGCCGGTCCGTCCGGTCTTCCCGGCTGACCCTGGCCGGTCCGGCCTGCCCGGCTGAGCCGGCGGCGGGGGGCGGCGCGCCCCCCCCCCGCGCGCCGCCCCCCGCCCCCCCCCCCCCGCCCGGGGTCAGGTGGTGGCCGTGCAGGTCACCGTCGGTGTGTTCGTGCTGCTGCCGGAGGCCAGGAAGCCGAAGCTGGTGCTGGCACCGGCACCGAGGCTGCCGTTGTAGCTGACGTTCGTGGCGGTCACCGTGGAACCACTGGAACTCACGGTGGCGTTCCAGGCCTGGCTGACCTGTTGGCCGTTGGCGTACGTCAAGCTCACCCGCCAGCCGCGGATGGCCGCGTTGCCGGCGGTCACCTGCACCTCACCCTGGAATCCGCCGGACCAGGTCGAAGTGACCCGGTACGTCGCCGAGCAGGCACCCGTCACCGGCGGGTTGGTGGTGGGTGGGGTGGTGGTGGGCGGCGTGGTCGTCGGTGGGGTGGTGGTGGGTGGGGTGGTGGTGGGTGGGGTGGTCGTCGGCGGGGTGGTGCCGCCACCGAACTGGACGTCGCTGCAGTGGTAGTACGACTGGTCGAAGTGGCTGGCCTGCCAGACGGTGAAGATGATGTGCCGGCCGGTGCGGCCGGGCGCGTTCACCGGAATCTGGATCGACACCCCGTCGACCTCCTGTTGCCACTGCGAGGCCGGCGTGTTGCCGATCTGGCCGACCAGTTCCAGGTCGGACCAGGCCAGTGGCTTGGTGAGCGTGTCGACGCCCTGCCGGGTCGCGTACACCCGGATGTAGTCGGCACCGTGGCTGGCCTGGTCGAAGAACTTCAACTGGAAGCTGTTGGCGACCGGGGTGGTCCGCCAGGCGCCGAGCGTGTCGAGGGCGTTGTAGCGACCGCCCTCGGCACGCCCGCCCGAGCAGAGCTGGCCGTTCGGTACCGCGGCCTGGTGGTTGCCGCCCACACCCTCGCGGAGCTGGCCGTTCCAGTTCCACATGGCGGCCGGGTCGGCCTGCCATGCCTGCCAACACATCGGGTCCTCGGTGGCCATCCGTGGGTTCATGTGGTCACCGCCCCAGCGCTCCCAGCAGCCGTAGGCGCGGGACGCCGGGCTGACCGTGGCACCGTGTGCGGAGGCGGGGTTGGTCAGCGCGGTGGTGAGCAGCAACAGGGCGACGGCCGCGATGGCCAGCAGCCAGGCGGCGCGTGGTGATCTGAGTACGTTCGACATGGAGCTCCCCAAGGGAATTGTCAGTTCGCGACTACGCCCGGATGCTCGGGAGTTGCCTCTCCCGTGGCCGATCTGCGTTGCCCCTGTGGTGCTGGCTCCGAGGGAAGCGTGCCACGGACAATCGGCGCACGTCAATTCGGGAAGCGCTCTCCGGAGTGGGGCTCAGGCGCCACCGCCAGGCAGGTGCTGGCCACTCCGCCGGTCTACCGTGTGCCGATGCCTGAGGTGCCGGGTGCCGCCCGTCGAGCCGGGAGAAGGTGGTTCACACCTTCCGGCGCATGGGCGTGTGCGGGATGCCGTCCTCGACGTACTCCGGCCCGCTGACCGTGAAGCCGTGCCGGGTGTAGAAGTCGACCAGGTGTGACTGGGCTTCCAGGACGCACGGCCGGTCGCGGATCTCCGCGAGGGCCGCCACCATCAGCCGGCCGGCGTGCCCGGCGCCCCGGGCCGTCGGTGCCACCACCACCCGTCCGATCCTGGCCCCCCCGTCCGGCTCGGCCAGGATCCGCAGGTACGCCACGGGGACGCCGTCCTGGGTCAGCCACAGGTGTCGGGTGCCGGGTTCGACGTCGCGCCCGTCGAGTTCCGGGTACGCGCACTCCTGCTCGACCACGAAGACGTCTACCCGAAGCCGGGCCAGATCGTGGAAGGTGCGGGCCTCCAACTCGGCGAAACCGGCGCTGTGCAGCTGCGGGTCAGACATCCCGCCAGGCTAGCCGGGGGTGTGGTGGGTGTCGGTGTCGGTGTCGTGCGTCTTCCTTGGTGACGGTCAGGCGGGACGCGAGCCGACGGCGTCCCGGATCTCGGCGCCGCGCTCGGCTTCCACCGATCGGGCGCAGTGACCGCAGCAGAAGAATCGACCGGAGACCTCGACCCCGTGGCCGGAGATCTTGATGCCGCAGTGCTCGCAGATCGGTGCCAGCCTGTGGATCGCGCACTCGAAGCTGTCGAAGGTGTGCACGTCGCCGCTGACCGTACGCACCTCGAACGCGAGCCAGTAGTCGTTGCCGCAGACCTCGCAGGTAGCCACGCCCCGTACCTCCGTTGGTAGACCTTTTGTCCCATCTTGCGGCACGGGGCCACAGGGCTCCTGTTTTATTGACAGCAGTCTTTACTGTTAACAAGGTTTAAATTATGTTGGTGGCACCTCACCAGGCATCACGCCGACAAGGAGCTGCCGTCATGCGCCGAAGAATCACCCTTCCGCTCGTCGCGACGGGTGCCATGGTCTCCACCCTGGCCGTCGCCACCCCCGCCCAGGCCCACGGCTACGTGTCGTCACCACCGAGCCGCCAGGCCCTCTGCGCCCAGAACCGGGTGCCCGACTGCGGGCAGATCAGATGGGAGCCGCAGAGCGTCGAAGGCCCCAAAGGGCTGCGCAACTGCCACGCCAACATCTCGCACTTCGCCGTCCTGAACGACGACAACCGGGGCTGGCCGGCCACCTCGGTCGGCACCACCGTGACGTTCACCTGGGTCAACACTGCCCTGCACGCCACCCGCGACTGGGAGTACTTCATCGGCAACACCCGGGTCGCGGTCTTCTCCGGCGGCGGACGCCAGCCCGGCGCGACCGTCTCGCACACCGTCAACCTGTCCGGCTACTCGGGCCGGCAGAAGCTGCTGGCGGTGTGGAACATCTCCGACACCGCCAACGCCTTCTACTCCTGCGTCGACCTGCAGATCGGCGGTGGCGGCGGCAACCCCACGCCCAGCCCCAGCCCGACCACCAACCCGCCGGCTCCGTCGCCCACCCCGACGGTCACCCCGACCACCAACCCGCCGACCGGCGGCACCTGGGCGGCTGGTCGCGCGTACGCGGTCGGGGACCAGGTCACCTACGGTGGCCGCACCTACCGCTGCCGGCAGGCACACACCGCCATCGCCGGCTGGGAGCCGCCGAACGTACCGGCGCTGTGGAGCCAGCTCTGACCAGCGGGAGGTGTGGCCGGCCCCGGCCGCACCTCCCGTCCGCCGTACCGTGGGTACCGCCGCTGTACCTGCTCGTGGTGCTGCTGGTCGCCGGCTGTGGCGGCGCGCCCGCGCCGCCCGGGCAGCCCGCGCCGAGCGACGCCACGCCGTCGGTGGCCCCGACCACCGTGGCGACGCCGGTCGGCGCGAGTGGGATGACCGGCATCGACCTGCTGTTCCTGTCGATGATGGCCGGGCACACCGAGCAGACCCTCCAGATCGTCCGGCTCGTGCGGGACCGGCTGGCCGACGGCGAGCTGCGCACTCTGGTCGCCGCCGTCGAGGCGACCGAGACCGACGAACTGGCCACCGCACGAGGCTGGCTGGCACGTGCCGGGCGCAGCGCCCGTCCCGACGACCACGCCGGGCACGGCACCGGCCCCGAGCAGTTGGCACGGCTGCGCGACGCCCCGGACGCCGAGGTCGACGCGGTGCTGATCGAGGTGCTCAGCGAGCACCAGCGGGCCGCAGCCGACCTGGCCCGGGCGCATCAGGCTGCGGGTACCGACACCCGGGTGCTCGACCTGGCCCGGCGTGTGGAGCAGTCGCGTACCGCTCAGGTCGCGCTGATGGCTGGCCGACCCGCGTCCGGCTGACCGCCCGGCAGCGGGACTCGGCCTGGTGTGGCATCGGCGCGCACCGGAAACCGGCGTGCGTGGGCCGTCGCGGCGCGGGTCAGGCGTCGGTCGGGTCCAGGCGGAGGGAGAGCGAGTTCACGCAGTGCCGGGTGTCCTTCGGGGTGAAGCCCTCACCCCGGAAGACGTGGCCGAGGTGGCTGTCGCAGCGGGCGCAGCGGATCTCGGTGCGGCTCATACCGAGGGAGTTGTCCTCGATCTCCTTGATCGCGCCCGGGATGGCGTCGTCGAAGCTCGGCCAGCCGCAGTGCGAGTCGAACTTGGTGTCGCTCGGGTACAACTCGGCACCGCAGGCCCGGCACCGGTACATGCCGGGCGTCTTCGTGTCGACGTACTCACCGGTCCACGCCGGTTCGGTGCCGTGCTCGCGCAGCACCCGGAACTCGGCGGGGCTGAGCCGGACCCGCCACTCGTCCTCGGTATGGGGCAGTTCGCTGTCGGGAAGAGTCACGGGTCAACGGTACGCCGAAGGTCGGACCCATCGCATATGGTCGCGCAATGGGTGGCACGAAGGCTGCGGCCGAGCAGATCGAGGTGGCCGGGCACACCGTACGACTGTCCAGCCCCGATCGGGTGATCTTCCCGGAGCGGGGCTTCACCAAGGCCGACGTCTTCCACTACTACGTCAGCGTCGGCGACGGCATCATGCGGGCGCTGGGTGAGCGACCGACGACGTTGCAGCGCTTCCCCGACGGCATCGAGGGGGAGATGTTCTTCCAGAAGCGGGTGCCAACCCGGGGCGTGCCGCCCTGGGTGCAGACTGCCGAGATCAGCTTTCCCAGTGGCCGCAAGGCCGCGGAGCTGTGCCCGGCGGACCTGGCCCATGTGGCCTGGGCGGCGCAGATGGGCACCGTGGTGTTCCACCCGTGGCCGGTCCGCGCCGCCGACGTCGACCGGCCCGACGAGCTGCGGGTCGACCTCGATCCGCAGCCCGGCACCGACTTCGCCCACGCCGCGACGGCCGCCACCGAGCTGCGGGCGATCCTCGACGACCTGGGCGTACCGGGCTGGCCGAAGACCTCCGGTGGCCGGGGCGTGCACGTCTACCTGCGCATCCAGCCGCGCTGGACGTTCGTCGAGGTACGCCGGGCCACCATCGCGCTGGCCAGGGAACTGGCCCGCCGCCGGCCCGACCTGGTCACCACCGCCTGGTGGAAGGAGGAGCGCGGCGAGCGGGTCTTCGTGGACTACAACCAGATGGCGCGGGACCGCACCATCGCCTGCGCGTACTCGCTGCGCGCCAACGCCCGGGCGACCGTCTCCACCCCGGTCGGCTGGGACGAGCTGGCCGACGTCGAGCCGGACGACTTCGACCTGCGTACCGTGCCGGAGCGGCTGGCCCAGCGTGGCGACCCGCACGCCGGCATCGACGACGCCGGGTGGGACATCACCCCACTGCTGGAGTGGGCCGAGCGGGACGCCGCCGCCGGCGAGGGCGACCTTCCCTACCCGCCCGACCACCCGAAGATGCCCGGCGAACCCAAGCGGGTGCAGCCGTCCAAGGACCGCGACCGCCCCCGCTGACCCTGCCCCTTCCGCCCCCTCCCACCCCTCCCGAATCCGTTGATCATGAGGTTGGCTGCAGTTGTAGATCTTCAAACTGCCGCTAACCTCATGATCAACGAGGTGTGGGCGGGAAGTTGTGGCCTTGGGCGGGGGCGAACAGCAGCACCGGCCCGGCGACGTCCTTGCTGTCCCGTACACCCACGACCCGGGCAAGGTCGTCCGCCACCTCTACGCAGTTGCCTTGGTCGCTGCTGCGGCTGGCCTTTCGCCAGATCGCACCGGTGAAATCAGTCATGCTGCCTCTCCTTGATTTGCCGCATCAGCGTCTGGGACGCTTCGACGCTCAACGTTGCGTCGAGGGTGGGCGCAGCGGGACGCTGCCTGGCGAGAACGCGTTGACGCTCCAACCGCAGCTCAATAAGTTTTGCGACCTCCTCGTCCGTGATGCCCGGTCGAGATTGCGCGACTGCTGCCGTACGAGCCGATCGACGTGGTGAACCGTCCGCCCATCGCGAGCAGCCCGGTACCTACCGCGGCGGTCGACCTGCGTGCGAACGCCCCGACGGCGTTCCAGCCACGACAGCGGCCTTTGACGAGGGCGGGGCAGCAGTGCTTTTGCCACGCCGTGCGGCGATGCGACCGGCGGTGCTACTGGTGAGCGGGGAGCAGGGGATGGGGTCCGTCGAGGTGGCGGACCTGCCTGAGATGGACGTCGACAGCAAGCCGGAACTGCTGGTGCTCGTGGCGGAGAACGACATCCCGATCGGCTGGGCGATCGTCCTGCCTGAGGGAGACTTCTGGCTGATCCGGAAGTCCACCCGGTCCTTGACCCACGGGTCGAGTCTGGCGACGCTGACGACCTTCTGGGCCACCGTCCTCGGTTGCGACGTGGGGCGACCCAGGCTGGCCGGGACCCCGTCCGCCGGTGTCAGAGGCTGAGCTTCATGCCCTCGTGGCTGGCGACGAAGCCGAGGTCGCGATAGAACCGGTGCGCGTCACGACGGCTCTTGTCGGTCGTCAACTGCACGAGTCCGCACCCGCGCTGCCGGGCCGCGTCGATCGCCCAGGTCATCATCTGGCGTCCCAGCCCCCGACCGCGTTGGTCCGAGCGGACCCGGACCGCCTCGACGAGCAACCGCTCGGCGCCGTGCCGGCCGAGCCCCGGAATGTAGGTGAGCTGCATACACCCCACCACCTCGCCGTCGGCCTCGCCGACCACGAGCTGGTTGCGCGGATCGGCGGTGATGTCCGCGAACGCCTTCTCGTACGTGGCGTCGACCTCCCCGACGTCACGGGTGCGCCCGAGCACGTCGTCGGCGAGCAGGTCGAGCACGGCCGGCAGGTCCGCCCGGACCGCCTCCCGGAAGATCACCCCACTCATCCCGCGAGCGTCCCACAACGGCGCGACCCGATGCCGGGGCGGAGCACCGTCAACTGTCGCTGTGCCGGCTGACGCGTTCGAGCACCGCCACGGAGGTGCCGACGGCAGCGCATCCGACCGGGACGGGTGGCAGATGCTTCGGCGGATCGCCCTCGGTGAGCGGGGCCTCGAAGAATCCGCCGCCCCCGTCGACCCGATCGCCCACGACGATCTCCCCGACGTCAGGCACGCGTACGCCCACCCGGCCGTTCGGAAGCAGCGTGGTGCCCGGCGGCCAGACCACCACCTGTGCGGCCCCTGCTTCGTCGCGCAGGGTCAGACAGCCGCCATCGCCGACGGCCACTCGACCGTGCATCGCCGCGAGAAAGTCGTACGTCGCACCGGCGACCAGGGTCCGGTAACCGTCGCCGTCCAGCACTCGGCCGCTCCCGACCGTCGGGGGGGGGGGGGGGGGGGGGCGGGGGCGGGCGGCGCGGGCCCCCGGCGGGCGGGGGGGGGGGGGGGGGGGGGGGGGCCC